>DASWMZ010000076.1:0-22901 GCA_036399495.1 Pedobacter sp. | reverse complement strand
GAAGACAATTCCATCTCCTCGTGTGAGATACGTGCGTTGCCGTATAAATAAACAATATTTCCGTCGATACTAAATTTAATAGAATCTTCTGCAGTATAATGAATTTTAGAATCGAGCCCTGTAACCGTTCTAGAATTTTTTGCTAAAGTATCCGTTATAGGCTTTATGAGTTTTGATGTATCAGCAATCGGAGAATTCTTCTGCTGAGCATAAATAGTAAAATTTATAAACAGGAGCAAAAGCAAAGTCAGGTTTCTCACAAAAAAAAGCAGGATAGATTTCAAATCTAAGGATGTATGTTACTTTTGCAATAATGATAAAAGACAGCTCAAAATTAAGGAAAATAAACCCATACGGGAGATTGCCTATCGGTTTTTTACCTTTTTTAACATCTCTACTGTTTATATCTTTCACTAATAACTCATCCACCCCACCATATCGTATAAAAACTATTGTAATTGATGCCGGTCACGGTGGAAAAGCTGTTGGTGCTTTAGGAAAGATTTCTTCGGAAAAAAAAGTAACCTTACAAGTGGCTTTGCGTTTAGGGAAAGCAATTGCGACTAAGTTTCCGAATGTTAAAGTATTATATACCAGGACATCGGATGTTTTTGTTCCAAATTTAAACAGAAGCAATTTGGCTAACAGGGCGAAAGCAGATTTATTTATATCAATTCATTGCAATTCGATGCCTTCATCTAAGGCAGGCAGAACCAGTACCAGAGGTGCCGAAAGTTTTGTAGCCGGATTTGGACGTATTGACGAACAGGATGTTGCTATTAGAGAAAACGCCGATATCTTGCTAGAGAAGGATTATAAAAGTAAATATGGAGGGTACGACCCTAAAGACCCGGAGAGTATGATTGTATTTTCGTTAATGAAAAATAAATACAGGGATCAAAGCATCAAACTGGCTACATTAATCCAAAATGAATATACTAGTTCAGGCCGTATTGACCGTGGTGTGAAAGAACAAAATTTACTCATTTTACAAAGAGCTGGTATGCCAGCAGTGTTAACCGAAATCGGGTTTATTAGTAATCCGCAAGAAGAAAAATATATTAACTCTACGGCAGGCCAAATTGAAATTGCTGATAATATAGTAGCCGCTATTTATAACTATAAAAAACAAGTTGAATTGAAGTAAACAACAAAAGAGCAACGGGAAATGAGAAGTCTGAAAAAATTATACATTTTAACATTTAGCCTGTTATTAATTTATCCCTTATTTTCTTTTAACCGAAAAGAAACGACCAATCCGTTTTTTCGCATTAAGACTATCGTAATTGATGCGGGTCACGGAGGCCATGACGGCTCCACACGAGGACTAATTGCCAGAGAAAAAGAAGTTGCTTTGCAGGTAGCCTTGAAACTAGGCAAATTAATAGAGGAAAATATGCCTGATGTTAAAGTAGTTTATACTCGTACCGAAGATGTTTTTGTGCCCTTGTATGAGCGTATTGGAAAAGCAAATTCTGTAAAGGCCGATTTGTTTATATCTATTCACTGCAATTCAATGCCTTCGAGTATGCGGAACCGGTCGTCGGTGCGTGGTGTTGAAACCTTTGTTTCTGGTTTTAATCGTCTTGGTCAACAAGATGCCGCTTTACGGGAGAATGCTTCAATGTTGCTGGAGAAGGATTACAAAGACAACTATGATGGATTTGACCCAAAAGATCCTGAAAGTATCATCATATTCTCATTAATGAAAAATCAATTTAGGGAGCAAAGCATTAAATTAGCATCGCTTATGCAAGCCGAATATATAGCTACCGGAAGAATTGATAGAGGTGTTAAAGAACAAAGTCTCGCTGTTCTGGCAAAAGCTGGCATGCCAGCTGTGTTAACAGAAATTGGTTTTATCAGCAGCCCGCAGGAAGAAGAATACATGACTTCTGAGTACGGTCAAACTGAAATAGTATCTTGTTTGTTAAAAGCAATTCAAACATATAAGAAACAAGTTGAAATACAATAGTATCTTAGCATCTTAAAAGATATATATTGATTTGAAGCTATCAATGAATTAGATAGTTTCACCAACAGAAATTTGACATTCATGAAAATTACTAATGAAACTAAAGTCGGCATTCTTGCTGCAGTTGCCATAACCATACTAGTTTTAGGATATAGCTTTTTAAAAGGGAATAACGTTTTTTCGAGCCAAAACGAGTTTTATGCACGTTATAGCAATGTTGGCGGTTTGACTATATCTAAACCGGTACTAATTAATGGGTATCAAATTGGCCGTGTTGCCTCGCTCGAGCTGGAGCCTAACGGAACAATACTCGCTCAATTCGATATTAATTCAGATTATGAAATTCCAAAAAACACCATAGCCCGCTTGGAAAGCACCGATTTATTAGGGGGGAAAGCCATCGTTTTTGAATTGGGAAACAGCAAAGTTTATGCTGAAGATGGTGATACGTTAAGGGCTAATTCTGAAAAAAATATCATGGAACAAGTGCAGCCGATACAGAAAAAAGCTGAGCTTATTATTGGAAGATTGGACTCCGTTTTAACATCAGTTAATAACACGATAAGCCCTGAATTCCAACAGAACTTCAATAAAAGCTTTGCAAGTATAGCTCGTACTTTGGAAACTCTTGAAGGCACAACTAAACGAGTTGACAATCTTGTAGGTTCCGAAAGCACGCGAATTGCAGCCATCATGGCCAATTTTCAGTCTGTCTCGGCAAATCTCAAAAACAATAATGAAAAGATTACCGCGGTTATGTCCAACCTTGAAAAGGTGAGCGATCAGATTGCCCGATCTAATTTTGAAAATACAATAAAGAATGCTGATAAAGCTGTTGCCGATTTACAATTAGCTATAAACAAGGTAAACAGCGGCAAGGGAACTTTAGGTCAATTAATCAATGATGAGGCACTTTACAAAAATCTTGCTAACGCTTCTTCAAACCTTGATAAACTGATGATTGATTTGAAAGCAAATCCTAAACGGTATGTGAGCTTCTCTGTGTTTGGAGGTAAGAAAGATTAGGCAAAGCGATACAGAGCTGAGGTATCTTACTTAAACCTCAAACGTCTGCCCTTCAATGGCCAACTTTGTGTTTTTGAAAACACTTCTGCTTTCCTCCAATAAAGGTTCGAGCTCTTTATATCTTGCAGAAAAATGTCCGATCAATAATTGCTTTATATTAGCCCTAATTGCAATTTCCCCTGCCTGTAAAGTAGTTGTGTGAAAAGTTTCTTCTGCGCGGCTTAACATATCGTGCATAAAAGTCGCCTCATGATATAATGTATCTGCGCCTTTAATGTGTTCCAGATACGTCCAGTTACAAATAGTATCGGAGCAGTAAACATAAACTCTTGGCTCGGGAGGTTCAGTAGTAAGCTCATCTGCAGAATAAAATCGCCCGTTTTTATCGGTAAAGCTTCCTCCCCGCTTCAATTCAGGTATTAAATCAATAGGGATTTTCAATTCATCGAACTTTTCTTTTATAATTTTTCTTGAGCGTTTTTTCTGTGAAAATTTGAATCCCGTGCAGGCAATCCTATGTTCTAACGCAAACGTTTCAACCACTATATCACTATTTTCAAATATTTTTTCCGGATGGTTAACTTGGGTAGCCTTGAAAACCAAAGAATATCTGAGTTGTGTTTGAGAGTATTTGAACTGAATGTCAAGGATTTCGAGAAGCTCAGGTGGACCGTACAAATATAAAGGCTTTGACCTTCCGTTTAAATGCAAGGAGGATAAAAGACCGATCAGGCCAAGGTAATGATCACCGTGAAGGTGGCTGATAAAGATATGTTCTATGCGCTGCGCTTTGATTCCATTTCTTAGTAACTGCACTTGCGTACCCTCACCGCAATCAATCAAATAAAAGCGTTCATTAATATTAAGAAGTTGGGAACTGGGATTTCGGTTATAAATGGGTGTTGCAGAGCTGCTGCCTAAAATAGTTACATCAAACCTCATGCATAAATGCCTGCAATTATTTGGCCTCTTTTTTTAATTCCTTTTCAATCTCCTCCATAAAAACAATATCAATAGCTTCTTCAACAGTAGGCACAATTGAAAGAACATTTTCTAGTTGAGAGATTGTTATGAGACGAGTAACATTCTCATTCAAACCGGTAATAATGAAACTACCTTCGGAGTTTTTACAAAGACGGTGGCCTACAAGTAAACTACTTAAGCCAGAAGAATCAGAGTACTTTACAGCAGAAAGATCAAGAATGATATTCCTCAAACCCTCTGTATTGGTAAGGATAAATTCTGATTTTAATTGAGGAGAAATTAAGCTGTTTAATTTAGACTCATTCAGCTTTATTAAAACATATTTCTCGTGCTTATCTATTGAGAACTTCATATCAATCTTCGGTATTCTTTAGTTACAATAATAAAAAAATATTTTCAATTTAAATGGGTTAAACTGTCTTTGATATTATTTTCTACTCTTTTATGAATTTCATCAGGATTGCTTCTAATAAAAGCTTCCCCAGTTATGTGTTCATAGAGTTCAATATACCTATTTGAAATTGATTCTACAAGTTCCAAATTCATTTCAGGAATTTTCTGTCCTTCTTTACCTTGAAATCCATTTTCCATTAACCACTTACGAACAAACTCTTTCGATAATTGCCGCTGAGGCTCTCCTTTTTCCTGAAGTTCTTCGTATCCTTCTTTATAGAAATAACGAGATGAATCAGGTGTGTGGATTTCGTCAATCAAATATATTTTTCCATCTGCCTTCCCAAACTCGTACTTAGTATCCACTAGGATAAGGTTTCTTTCTGCTGCAAGTTCGGTTCCACGAAGATATAAAAGGCGTGTATATTCTTCCAATTTTAAATAATCCTCTTCAGCAACTATACCCCTTTTAATAATATCATCTCGAGAGATATCTTCGTCATGCCCTACAGATGCTTTGGTTGTAGGTGTTATAATTGGCTCCGGTAATTTATCATTCTCTTTTAATCCATCTGGCAACTTAACACCGCAAACCTCTCTCTTTCCCGCGCTATACTCACGCCAGGCATGTCCGGCGAGGTAACCTCTTATCACCATTTCGACTTTAAAAGGCTCACATATTTTACCGATGGTAACTGTTGGATCCGGAACATCGAGCACCCAGTTAGGCACGATATCCTGGGTAGCGTTCAGGAACTTAGCCGCGATTTGATTAAGTACCTGTCCTTTATAAGGAATTGGTTCCGGCAAAACGACATCAAACGCAGAAATACGATCTGAAACAACCATTACCAGAAACTTATCACCGATCGTATATACATCACGAACTTTACCTTTGTAAAATTTTGTCTGCCCGGGTAAATTGAAGTTTGTTTCTTTTAATGACATGAATTAAGATAAGATATTAGCAGCGTGTTTCCTTATATTGAGAATGTACAAAGATAGTTTTTTACAAGTATTACCCAATTGTAATGGCTTATGCTCGTCGAAGTTGCTTTGTTATTATCCAGGTTAAATTAAATATCACACATGTTATAGGTAACAAAACAATCAACCATTGCACTCCAATGTAACTTTTGGCAAATCGCCGAAATAAAAGCCCTGGATTGCGAATTTTTCAAATAGCACAAAGGCCAAAAGAGTTCCTATCGAAGCAGTAAGAATTCTTGGTTTATGATAGCTAAAAACGATATGTGTTTGCTCCAGAAAGAAAAAACAAGCTTTACAATTACTAAAAGTGCAATTGAAAATCCGATATAGAATGCCAGGGCTTAAAAAAAGACAACAATCATTAGAACCGGAGCGATTTAACATCTCAATTATTGAATATCGCCGTAAGCTTTAAGTATTTGCTTTACTAGTTTATGACGTACTACGTCATCGCCATTTAGGTAGATAATTTCGATTCCTTTAATATCGGTTAAAATCCTCAACGCAGTTTGCAAACCCGACTGTTGTTTTTTCGGCAAATCAATTTGCGTTACATCGCCAGTTACAATAAACTTTGCCGATGGCCCCATCCTTGTTAAAAACATCTTGATCTGCATATCAGTGGTATTTTGGGCCTCATCTAATATCACGAAACAGTTATCAAGCGTTCTCCCTCGCATAAAAGCCAGCGGTGCTACTTCAATAGTACGATTTTCGAGATAAGTTTTTAACTTTTCAGGGTGGATCATATCATCAAGCGCATCGTAAAGTGGGCGTAGATATGGATCAATTTTTTCCTTTAAATCTCCGGGAAGGAAGCCGAGATTTTCACCAGCTTCAACAGCAGGCCTGGTTAATATAATACGTTTTATTTCCTTGTTTTTCAGCGCTCTAACTGCAAGTGCTACAGCAGTATATGTTTTACCAGTTCCTGCCGGACCAATTGCAAAAAGTATGTCGTTTTTATTGATGGCTTCAACCATTTTGCGTTGGTTGGCGGTACGAGCTTTAACAACAACCCCATTATGTCCGAATACAATTGCTTCTCCACCGGCACCATTATTTTGAGGCGATTCGGTTTCCGGCTCTAGGCTGATTTTGGCATCAAGTAAACGCTCAAGATCGTTCGTATTAAGACTCTGAAACTTCTCAAGATGCTGGATAATTTTGTTGAACCGCGATGTAAAAGCAGTGATCTCAGCTTCATCTCCAAGCACCTTAACTTCGTTGCCACGAGCTACAATTTTAATCTTAGGAAACTGTCTTTTTATTACTTCGAAATATTCATTATTTGATCCCCAAAGCGTGGCTGGGTTTACATTTTCAAGGTCTATTTTTAATTCGTTCAAGTTAGGGTATTTTTAGTTTCCTGATATTTTGTACAATTAAAATTCAATATTTGCAGAGTATAAGCCTCTCGCAAGGTTAATAATAAATATTCACATTTTAATGGCTATAATCACTTTAACAACCGATCTCGGTTACAAAGATTTTTACCAGGCTGCCTTAAAAGGAAGCATCCTGAGTTTAAAGCCTGATGCGAATATTATAGACATTACACACAGCATTTCTGCATTCAACATCCCGCAAGCTGCATTCGTTTTAAAAAATGCGTTTCCCTATTTCCCGCAAGGAACTGTTCACTTAATCGGTATAAATTCGGTGTTTAATCAGCGGACAAAGTACCTGGCTGTTAAGTATCGTGGGCATTACTTTGTAGGTTCTGATAATGGCCTTTTTTCATTAATGTTTGATGAAAAGCCGCAAGAGATTGTGGAGTTAAATATTATGCAGGATTTAAAGTTTTTACATTTTCCCCTTACCGATATATTCGCGAAGGCAGCCAGCCATCTTGCACAGAATGGTAACATGACCGACATCGGAATTCTATTGGATGAGTTAGAAGAAAAGGTAAATCTACAGCCGGTTATCGAGAAAAACGTGATCAAAGGCAGCGTGATCTACATTGATTCCTTCCAAAATGTGATCACCAATATTTCAAAAGACCTGTTCAGCACCATTCAGAAAGGTCGGGATTTTATACTTTACTTCAGAAAAAACGAATCAATCTCTCAACTAAGTTGGCATTACAACGAAGTTCCGGAAGGAGAAAAACTCTGTCTTTTTGGAATAAGTAATTACCTGGAGATCGCTATTAATAAAGGAAATGCGAGCGGATTACTGGGTTTGCATTTAGGTGATATCGTTCGTGTAGAGTTTAGTTAAATTACTCTGAGTTGATTTTTCCGAACTCAGAATCCATAAGGAAATCGTAATTTCGTGCGAAAAATTCAATTAACCATCCGATTGGTTTAAGAATAAAATTAGCTTTTTTTTATCGCTTCAATTTTCATTGCAAACCTCATCAAGGAATACAGTATTGAAATTAAATGTCAAGAAATAGATTTAACAGCGGGACCGCTCCCGAACAGGAGCTTTCAAAGGCTAAAATAAATAAAGAATCCATACGGAAGATTTCCGGACTGATTGCTTACTTAAAACCCTACAAAGCTAAATTCATAATTGGGTTGATCTTTTTGTTCCTATCCAGTCTAACTGGCCTGGCTTTCCCTATTCTCTTAGGTGCAATGATCGACGCAGCGCAAGGAAATCAGAAGTATGCCTTTATTCCCGCGAGCATCAATTTTATTGGAATAATCTCATTTGTTATTTTATTTTTCCAATCATTTGTTTCCTTTTTTAGGATAAAATTATTTGTAGAAGTTGCTGAAAAAGCTTTAGCTGATATTAGAAGAGACACTTATTTTAAACTGATTACACTTCCGATGGATTTTTTCGCGAACCGCAGGGTTGGTGAGCTCAACAGTCGTCTTTCCTCAGATCTTTCCCAAATTCAAGATACGCTAACTACCACGCTGGCTGAAATGCTAAGACAAATAGTTGTGCTGATTGGCGGCGTAGCCTTTTTATTTTACATCTCTGTAAAACTTACTTTTCTAAATTTAAGTATTCTCCCTGTTTTAGTAATTGTAGCCATTTTTCTTGGAAAGCTTATCAGGAAAGTATCACGCCAGGCGCAGGACAAACTTGCCGAATCAAGTACGGTTGTTGAAGAGACTTTACAAGGTATCGGAAGTGTGAAAGCATTTGTAAATGAAGCGTACGAGGCTAATCGTTATAACATGAGTTTGCAGGAGGTCGTTAAAATCGCCCTGAAAGGCGCCACCTATCGTGGCGGATTCGCATCGTTCATTATATTTTGTCTATTCGGTACAATTGTGGGCGTAATTTGGTATGGGTCCATTCTGGTATCGCAAGGCGAACTTTATGTAGGCAGCATGACCACGTATATTTTGTATGCCATGTTCGTAGGAGCTGCGATGGGGACCTTCCCCGAACTTTACGCAAACGTGCAAAAAGCTATTGGTGCGAGTGAACGCGTAATGGAGATCTTGAAGGAAAAAAGTGAGCCAATCTCTATTATTCATTCGGAAAATTCGACAAAAAACACCATCAGCGGAAGCCTGGCTTTTAAGAATGTGTTTTTCTCGTATCCATCCCGGAAGGAAATTACTGTTTTAAAAGGCTTATCGTTTGAAGCCAAAGCCGGCGAAAAAGTTGCTATTGTTGGCCCTAGCGGTGCCGGGAAATCTACCATTGCATCGTTAATTCTTCGCTTTTATCAACCACAGCAAGGTGAGTTGCTTTTTGATGGACTTAGTGCTGACGAGTACGCTTTAACAGACATTAGGAACCAGGTTGCTATCGTTCCGCAGGATGTTATTTTATTCGGAGGAACGATTAAGGAGAACATTGCCTACGGTAAAATCGGCGCAAGCGATGAAGCTATTATCGCGGCTGCCGAAAAAGCCAACGCCCATAATTTTATTAAGGATCTGCCTGAAGCGTACAATACCTTAGTTGGCGAACGTGGGATTAAGCTTTCGGGTGGCCAACGGCAGCGTATCGCTATTGCAAGAGCTTTATTGAAAGATCCGGCAATTCTTATCCTTGATGAAGCCACATCATCGCTTGATTCAGAGTCTGAAAGACTTGTTCAGGAAGCGTTAGAAATACTAATGAAGGATCGGACTTCTATAATTATCGCCCATCGACTTTCAACAATTCGAGAAGCTGATAAAATTGTAGTACTTGAAAAAGGCGTTGTGATCGAAAGCGGAACGCACGATGAGCTTTTAAAGAATGAGGAGGGCTTATATCGATACCTGAGTCAGTTGCAATTTGAAGCATAAGTTATATAGAATCAGCAATTACAACGTTGGTTAAACTGAAGGATGTTCAGATTCAGGATACATCTTCCATCCAACCTTTTATTTTCCATAAAATGAAATTAAGTTTTTGGGGTGCCGCACAACAGGTAACTGGCAGCATGCACCTCCTTGAAGTAAATAATTACAAAATTTTAATTGATTGCGGGCTTGATTATGAACGCGAAACCAGGATTGAAGAAAATGAATTCTTCCCTTTTAATCCCGGCGAAATTAATGTTGTAATTCTTACCCACGCGCATATAGATCACTCCGGAAACTTGCCTACATTAATCAGGGCGGGTTTTTCGGGTCAAATAATTTGCACCGCTCCTACCGCTGATCTAGCGGAATTACTGTTGCTCGATTCGGTTAACATTTTCGAAAGTAAGCAAAAAAAACACCGACGAGGAAAACGCCAGTCTTCAGGACCCAAACCATTGTTTTTTCAAAAGCATGTAATGGAAACTGCCGATCAATTTGTTACGCTGAGCTATAATAAACCTTTTCGGCTAAATGGCGATATTGAGGTAGAATTCATACCGGCAGGCCATCTATTAGGTGCGGCTTTCGTGATTTTAAGTATCAATGAGAAAGGCACCCAACGAAAAATAGCCTTTACAGGCGATGTAGGGCGCAAGAATTATCCTGTTCTGGTTGATCCACAAGAATTGCCACAAGTGGATTTTCTGGTGTGCGAGGCAACTTATGGGGGGCGGCAACATTCAAAGGAGAATAGCATTCAGGATGTGCTGGTTGAGGAAATAAATAACGCTTGTATAAAAACACCCGGCAGACTAATAATACCGGCTTTTAGCATTGGAAGAACACAAGCGCTGGTTTTTACTTTAAATAAAATCTTTACTGATAAGCTTCTACCGAGAGTAAAGATTTTTGTGGATAGTCCGCTGGCCAACTACGCCACAGAGATTTTCAGGAAGCATCTTAATCATTTAAACGACGAAGCCCGCGAGTTTTATTCTAAGATTGGTGATGGCTTTGAGTTTGATAATCTCTTTTATGTTCAGGACATGAAGGAAAGCCGTGAGATTTCAAATTATCTGGAGCCTTGTATCATTATTTCCTCTGCGGGAATGCTTGAAGGAGGACGAATTCAGGATCATTTGTATCATAATATCTCCAACTATTACTGCACTATTTTATTTATTGGTTATAGCGCAAAAGGCACTTTAGGAAATCGTTTATTGCGTGGCGATCCGTACGTTCATATTCGCGATAGAGATCTTCCTGTTTATGCTACCATTAAACGAACTGATGTAATAAGTGGCCATGCTGATCATGATGATTTGGTGAATCTTGTAAGGCATCAGGATAAAGAGCACCTTAAAAAAGTTTTCCTGGTGCATGGAGAAATTGAAAGTTTAAATGCCTTAAGCGTGGCGTTAGGTGATGAGGGTTATAATGTAGTAATCCCTGAAAAGGGTAATAGTTACGAGCTATAACTAGAAGTTTATTAATACTTAGACGCCTTATTAACCAACACAAAAGACGAGGACAATATCTCATCAAATATATCCTGAGTCAATGGCTTATGAACAACACCTTTAACACAATTGTAATGAGCCATTTGCGATTTAATATCGGCATCAACTGATGAAGTATAAACGATCACATCAACCCGCTTTTCAAGACTTTGAGTAATCGTTTCAAATAATTCGAGGAATCCTTTCCAGGAAACAAAAGGCATATCCAGATCAAGCAAAACTAAATCGGGCAAAGCTTCAAAATCATTATGATTCAGGATGTAATTAAATGCATCAGAGGCATCTGAAAAACATTGATAGTAAATTGGGTAGGCATTAAGATAAAGTAATTCTTCAACCTTTTGATGATGAATTAAGTCATCTCCTATAATCAGTAAGCTCGCTTTCATAATTGCTTTGTTAGTTGCCAAAGCTCATTTATAAATACAAGCAGAAGAAATAATGGTTTTAATTGACAAGGATAAATCGAATTTTTCCGGCAGATACGTTCTGGAATTTAAACTTCCTCGTAATCATGAACTTTGGAAATATCGAGCGTTGTAATACCGGTTTCATCTGGGTAAAAAGCAGGTTTAAATTTTGCCGACCATACAACTTCTTTAAACTTATATGATGTTCTGGAATGCACAGTTTGCGAAAAGGTATCGTCAAAAGCTTTAATAAAAACCATTATTTCGGCATCAGCTTCCGCTAATTCTGCTTTGTCAAAATCGAACAACGGACTAGTTTCTGTTATCGGATGTACAATTGTCCAGCTTAAGGTTAATAAATTTATTTTTTTCCGCTCCAGCGGAAGATTGAAAAACTTTCTGGACCTGGAACCATCTGCTTCCTTAGCATTGATAGTGAGCATAACTTCCGCTTCAATTTCAATGAGTTGATTACTTCTTCTATTCAAAATCCGTAACATTAAAGCTTTGCCATCACCATAAGGAGAAACAAGCATATTTTTACTGTACACGAGCTTAGCCATTGGTCTGGAGAACCTTCCGTAAAGCAAACCGGTTGCTAATGCAAAAGCTAACAATCCTAACATGGATTCGAAAGCTGCAATAAAGCTGGTTAGGGTACCTTTCGGACTAATATGACCATATCCAACCGTAGAGATTGTTTGTGCTGAAAAGAAGAATGTATCAAGAAATTGCTCGAATGGCGTAGTGCCGCTAATGCCATTAAAATAATTTACGCCTACGGCGTAATAGATAGCCGCAAAAAAGGTATTAATTGTAATATAACAGATGAGTATGAGCAAACTAAACTTTGCCCAGTGCATGGTGATTAACGCATTGTATGCATCTGAGGTTCTGATAAAAGGCAAACCTACGCGCTTAACGTTTGAAGAACCATCCTGGTTTAGCGTACGTTGCCTGTTGATAGTGGCTTTTGTACCAAACCCGAGATCGTTACCGGAAATATCGTTGTTGAATTTTATCATTAATGAAGCGGCCGTCTTTTTATAATACCGCCATTGGTTTCTGTAATTACATTCATCACCATAAAGGCTCTCCTGTCTATGTTCTTAGCCACTTCCTTTACTTTTGACACTTCAAGGCGAGTTACAACTGTAAAGATAATATCAATATCTTTATCATGATGAAGGTCGCCACCAAAACCCCGCTCTCCTTTATATATAGTAACCCCACGACCTAATTCCTGAATAATCGCTTCTCTTATTTCTTTGCTTTTAGCTGAAACAATGGTAACTCCCGTATATTCCTCAATACCCTGGATAATGAAATCGACCGTTTTTGAGGCAGAGAGATAAGTAAGAATCGAGTATAAAGCGGCTTCGATGCTTAAAACGAATGCTGCAATACAAAAAATAGCCACATTAATAAGCAGGATGATGTCACCAATCGAAAAGACGCTCTTGCGATTGATATAAACGGCTATTATTTCTGTTCCATCAAGCACTGCACCGCCTCTCATAGCCAGACCAATACCTGCACCTAAAAAGAAGCCTCCGAATATAGAGATAAGCAATTTATCATTAGTTATAACCGGAAAGTCGAATAAATAAATAACCGTAGCCAAGCACACTACTGAAATTAGAGTATTTACAGCAAACCGTTTCCCTATTTGCCTCATTCCGATCAGGATAAACGGAATATTAAATAATATTAGCCAAATTGAAACTTCAATTTTGGTAATATGATTTGCTAATAAAGCTAAGCCGGTAACGCCTCCGTCAATAAAACCATTAGGCAACAAAAAACCTTTAAGTCCAAATGCGGCCAGTAATACACCGATTCCCATCAACGTCCATTTAGAAAGTTGACTTTTTAAACTTATTATCCTCTTGGTGCGGTTACTGTTCATTACCGCTAAAATACTTTTTTTAAAAATACCAAAGCGGTAAGCATCGTAATCTAATATCAATTGCATAAAATGCATAAAGGTATTGCAGAACAAAAAAGATATCGGCATCTTTGTCGCAGAGATGAACAAATCAACTTTATATATTTCTTTGTGGTGGCAAGTGTTAATTCGTTAGCAATTCCATAGGTTCTATATAAATAAAAAATAAACCGGGTTGCTTAAAAAAGCAACCTTTTTTTTTGCCACACATTTTGTCAATGAAAGAAATTCTTAACCATTTATTCGAAAATAAGTCGTTCACGAAAAAACAAGCGAAGTCAATCTTAACAAATATTGCTACGGGAAAGTACAATTCATCGCAAATGGCGGCATTCCTTACAGCATATTGTATGCGCAATATTACTGTTGATGAACTTGAAGGTTTTCGAGACGCTATGCTTGATTTATGCTTACGCCCTGATCTTGATGGCTATAAATTGATAGATCTATGCGGTACCGGTGGGGATGGGAAAAATACATTCAACATCTCAACACTGGCATCTTTTGTTGTAGCCGGCGCAGGTTACCAAGTTGCAAAACATGGCAACTATGGTGTTTCTTCAGGCTGCGGTTCCTCTAACGTGATGGAGTATATGGGGTATCAGTTTTCAAATAGTACTGATATCCTAAAAAGAAGCCTGGATGAAGCAAATATTTGTTTTTTACATGCGCCGCTCTTTCATCCGGCAATGAAAACGCTTGCACCAATCCGAAAAGAACTGGGGGTTAAAACCTTTATCAACATGCTTGGACCTATGGTAAACCCAACACAGCCTCATTACCAAATGGTTGGAGTGTTTAGTCTGGAGTTGGCGCGACTTTATGCTTACTTGTATCAGGGATCCTCAAAAGCATACACCATACTTCATGATTTAGGGGGTTATGATGAAGTATCATTAACCAATTCTTTTAAAACCTTCACTCCAAAAGGTGAAAAAATTACTGATATCAAAAGCTTAGGTTTTGAAAAAATTAATGCAGAGTTGATTGGCGGTGGTGAAACGGTCGAAGATTCGGCTGGGATATTTACTCAAGTAATTAATGGAACCGGAACCCCAGAACAAAATAATGTGGTATTGTGTAACGCATCCCTTGCAATCAATACCATTCATCCCGATAAGAGCTTTGCCGACTGTTTTTATATTGCTGAAGAATCTTTAATGGGCAAAAAAGCGTTGAAGAGTTTTGCCACCTTATTATCAATAAAATAATGAAATCGCAATTAAAGCTGAAAGTTTGTGGAATGCAAAATGCCGAAAATATCAGGCAGCTTGCTGTTTTAAATCCGGACTACATCGGCTTTATTTTTTATTCTAAATCGAAACGCTTTGTTGAAGAAGTTGATGAAGGGTTGCTAAATGCTTTACCAAATTCGATTAAAAAAACAGGTGTTTTTGTGGATGAGAGTTTTGATGTGGTGGTTGAAAAAATCGAAAGATTTAAATTAAATGCTGTGCAGTTACATGGAAATGAAACACCTGAATATTGTGGCGAATTAAAAAAATATGATGTTGAAGTAATTAAAGCATTCGGATTATATAGTATATTCGATTTCAGCCAGTTAAATAGTTATAAAGATGCTATAAATTATTTTTTGTTTGATACCCAAACCGAACAACATGGCGGGTCGGGAAAGACATTTAATTGGAATATTTTATCGGGATATAACTTACAAATCTCATACTTTTTAAGCGGTGGTTTAAGTCTGGAGCATCTTTCAGAAATAAAAAAAATAAACGATAGCAGATTATTCGCACTTGATTTAAACAGTAAGTTTGAACTTGAGCCTGGAGTAAAGGATATTGAAAAATTAAGAACTTTTTTTAACGAACTAAACGTCCCCCTTCAGGGACAAGAATACATATGAGTTATCACGTAAATGAAAAAGGATATTATGGCACTTTCGGCGGAGCTTACATTCCGGAAATGCTTTATCCTAATGTAGAAGAATTAAGAACAAAATACCTCGACATTATCTACGAACCCGCATTCCAGGAGGAATATCAGCAACTGCTGAGGGATTATGTTGGACGCCCCTCGCCTCTTTACCTGGCTAAACGACTTTCAGAAAAATATGGTGCAAATATTTATCTCAAACGAGAGGATTTAAATCATACCGGAGCGCATAAAATCAATAATACGGTCGGTCAGATTTTATTAGCACAACGGCTTGGCAAAACCCGAATTATAGCAGAAACAGGTGCTGGGCAGCATGGTGTTGCTACCGCGACCGTTTGCGCCTTAAAAGGAATTGAATGTGTGGTTTACATGGGTGCCGTAGATATTGAAAGACAGGCACCAAATGTGGCCCGCATGAAAATGATGGGGGCAACCGTTATTCCGGCAACCTCTGGCAGCCAGACTTTAAAGGATGCTACTAATGAAGCTTTACGCGATTGGATTAATAACCCTGTAGATACGCACTACATTATTGGTTCGGCTGTTGGGCCGCACCCTTACCCCGATATGGTGGCTCGTTTACAAGCGATTATTTCGGAAGAAACCAGATGGCAGTTAAAAGAAAAAACAGGCAAGGAAACTCCTGATTATGTGATGGCTTGTGTTGGTGGAGGAAGTAACGCGATCGGAATGTTTTATCATTTCTTAGATGAACCTGATGTAAAACTTATCGCCGTAGAAGCCGCTGGAAAAGGTGTGGATACAGGCGAATCAGCAGCTACAACTTATCTTGGTACCGAAGGTGTACTTCATGGCAGCCGCTCCATTGTGATGCAAACCCAAGACGGACAGGTTATCGAACCGTATTCGATATCAGCAGGTTTAGACTATCCGGGAATCGGACCGCAACATGCCCATTTACACACCGCCAAACGTGCGCAATATGTGAGTATCACGGATGAAGAAGCATTAAACGCCGGTTTAGAATTAACCAGGCTCGAAGGAATTATACCAGCTATCGAAAGTGCTCATGCTTTTGCTCACCTTGCTAAAATGGATTTCAAAGGCGATGAAACAGTTGTGGTTTGCCTGTCGGGACGAGGTGATAAGGATCTCGATAATTACATGAAGTACTTTGGATTTTAATAGTCGTATTCAATGAATAGAATAAAGCAACTTTTCGAACAAAAGAAAGAGAACGTTCTCTCAATATATTTTACTGCCGGTTACCCGGAATTGGACAGCACTATTAGAATAGCCTCGGCACTTGAGAAAGCCGGTGCAGATTTTCTTGAGATAGGAATTCCTTATTCGGATCCTCTTGCCGATGGCCCTGTTATTCAAAATAGCTCCCTTAAATCCATTGAAAATGGAATGACTTTGACCGTTCTATTTGAGCAGTTGAAAGATCTGAGAAAACATGTTTCTATACCAGTATTATTGATGGGTTATGTCAATCCGATTCTTCAATACGGTGTAGAAAGATTTTGTGCAGCATGTAAAGAAGTTGGCGTTGATGGTGTTATAGCGCCTGATCTGCCGATGTATGAATATGAAGAAATGTACCAGGAATGCTTTAAAGGGAGCAATTTGAGTAATATATTTCTGATTACTCCTCAGACTTCGGACGAACGAATTCGCAAGATCGATAATTTAACCAACGGTTTTATTTACCTGTTATCATCATCTTCTACCACGGGTAAAAATCTTGCGCTGACTGACGTTACCGAAGATTATTTCCTACGCTTAAAGAACATGAACCTTCAAAACCCAACAATGATTGGTTTTGGAATTTCGGATAATAAGAGTTTTAGAAAAGCCAGCCAATATGCAAACGGTGCCATAGTAGGAAGTGCTTTTGTGAAGTTGTTAGGTGAAGAAGGTTATATTGAAAAGATACCTGAGTTCATAAGTTCAATCAAAAACGAGAGTATTATTAACGCAGACATTTAATCATAACTTTCCAAAAGCTCTAAACTTTTGGAAAGCTTTCCATAGAAATCGAGCTTATAATTTCTTTTAGTTTATCCGCAGACTTATTTAGTTGTTCCTTCTCCACATCATTGATTTTTAACGGAAGAATTTCCCTTATTCCAGTTCGATCTACAATACAAGGAACTCCCAGGTAAACATCAGACACGCCGTGATAATCGTTCAGCAAGGTGGACACATTCAATACTGAAGCTTCGTTTTTGAGAATAGCTGTACAAATTCTATCCAGCGCTAATGCTATAGCGTAATAGGTTGCACCTTTTGCTTTGATAATTTGGTAAGCTGCATTTTTAGTGTGATCGAATACTTCCTCTTTATCACTATCAGAAAGGTTTAAATCAGTACCGGCAATATTCGCCAGACTCCATAAAGGAAGTTCAGAATCGCCATGTTCGCCTACAATGTGAGCATGAACACTGCGAGGATCAATGTTTAATTTCTGACCGATTAAATAACGGAAACGGGCACTGTCCAACAATGTTCCCGAGCCTATAATTCGCTTAGCCGGCCTGCCAGATTTCTTAAAGGTAAAGTACGCCATCACATCTACTGGATTGGATGCTATCAATAAAATACCGTCTTTATTATACTTAAGTACCTCATCCGTTATTCCTTCATATATAGAAACGTTACGCTTCAGCAAATCAATTCTTGATTCTCCGGGCTTCTGAGCAGCACCTGCTGTGATGATAATGATATCCGCTTCGGCACAATCCGGATAATCGCCTGCCCATATTTTGGCTCCACTTAAAAACGGCAGTCCGTGGTTCATATCAAGCGCATCGCCAATCGCTTTTTCTTTGTTTGCATCTATGAGCACCAGTTCATCCATCCGGTTACGTAGTAACAAGGTAAACGCAGTGGTAGAGCCTACTGCTCCTACCCCAATAACTACAATTCGTGTTTTAGTACGTGCTGACATATAAGTAGATTAATTCACGAAAGATAGTGCTATTTTGAAGATAGTTTGAATAAACTAAGATGCTATAAGCTCATCACCGGCATTTTTAGAAACGGGCGAGAGATTTAGTTCAAACCAGAAGGTACTTCCTTTTCCCAATTTGCTTTCAACTCCTATAGTTCCACCATGTTGATTGATGATCTGGGCGCAGATATAAAGCCCTAAACCCATTCCAGAATAATTTTGACTGGTATGTTCTACGCGATAATATCGATCGAAAACATGCTTGATCTTTTCGTCTTCTATGCCCAATCCAAAATCCTGAATATTAAGCTTAACACGATCACCTTGCCTTTGTACAATTATTATTACTTCGTCATTTGGAGTGGAATATTTTAAAGCATTATCTATCAGATTATTCAAAACCTGTTTAATTTTTACTTTATCTGCCTCAATAATAAACTCCCCTTCAGCTTTTATCGTGATGTTCCGGTTCAATTGCTCATTAAAACCACGGGCACATTCATTCGAAATATCCATTAAATTAAAACGGCTCAGAGTCAATTGATCTAAACCCATTTGCATTTTAGAGACGTTAAAAAGGTTGTTAATCAGGTTGGTAAGTTTCGCTGTTTGATTTGTGGCTTTAGTAATAAATTCACGACCGCCGGAATCATTCTCAACAGACTTCATTTGAATAATGTGAAGATATCCCTGAATTACAGTCAACGGGGTTTTTAGTTCATGAGATGCGAGATTAATAAAATCATCTTTAACTTTTAGTAATTCCTTAGTTTTCTCATGTTCCAGCATTTGGACTCTGACTTCTTCTTCCGCCTGTTTACGCTGTTCAATTTCTACCTCAAGTTGTTTGGCAGTTCTTAAAGTATACACAAGTGGAAGTATTTTATATAAGGCATACACCGTAAAAAGCGACACAATTCCAGCCACAAAACGGATGACTGCACTTAGTCGATAAGCCGGCCACCAGAATATTACAGCATCCATTAAATGGGTTAAACCGCAGAGAAGAATAAAGGATATAAAAAGCCAGAAAATTTTTGGGAAAGGAAGATCAGTTCTTTTTGAGATAAGGCGAAACAATAGCAGTGGGATTGCAAAATAAGCAGCCCAGATCATCAGATCAGATATAATATAAAGCCAACCATGGAAATCAGACCAACTGCCGCAATGCCAGCGGGCTGGCCAAAGTTCGGTTGAAAAGATATTCGAAAAAAAATCACCCATCTGCTCAGGAATCCCTTGCTTCTTAGTGGCCATGAGGTTTATAAATTAACTGGTTTAATTTATAGTAGTAATATAAACAAAAGAAGTGAATGTTCTAAATTTCGATGCGAAATAACTAATAAAATTATTAATTTCCTAAGCTAGCGTAGTTACCGTTACCTTCGAAAATAGCTTCATAAACTGCATCCTGAATCCTGGGTCGGATACGAAGTGAGTTTAGTTTATTAGTTGCAGAGGGATAAACACGATTAGATAAAAAGATATAGACAAGTTTATGTTTGGGATCTACCCACACGCAAGTACCAGTGTATCCGGTGTGACCATAAGTGTCGGCGGAAGCTAATTTTGATGGATAGCTAACACCGTTACCCCTGTCAAAACCAAACCCACGACGGCTAACATTTGATTGCCTGCTGGTGAACAATTCAACAGTCTCTGGCTTGAAGTATTGCACTCCGCCATAAGTTCCACCGTTTAAGAGCATTTGGTTAAGAATGGCCAGATCATTAGCACTTGCGAACAAGCCAGCATGACCAGATACGCCGTCTACCAAAGAAGCCCCGGAATCGTGAACATAACCTTGGAGCAATGTTTTTCTGAAATAATTATCGCGCTCGGTGGGTACAATTTGATCTTTGTCAAAGCGTCTTCGCGGATTGAATCCGGCAGTGCGCATTCCCAGAGGTCTGTAAAATTCATCCAGAACATATTTGTCTAGCGGCTTTTGCGCCTGATGTTCAACAATCTCCTTCATCACATACATGCTTATATCGCTGTACACATATTTGCCACGCGTTGGCAGTGGCGAACGAAGCATTTTGGGCCACATCACATCCTGGTAATAATTTCTGCGAACGTAGTAGTTGTCGGCGACCTTTACAGGAAAAAACACTGAAGAATCTCGTGAATGATCAGAAGCGCGGAGATCGCTGCAAAAATCCAGATTTACAAAACCTGCTTCGTGCAGCATCACATCATGTACAGGGATTTGAGCTTTATTACTCAACCGTGCATCGGGTAAGTAACTTCCTATACCAGCATCCAGATCTATTTTATGTTGCTCATACAGTTTCATTGTTGCCACAGTGGTGGCAGCAATTTTTGTCACCGAGGCAACATCATAAATATCGTTAACTGCTGCAGGTTTGTCGCCATCGTAAGTATGCGCTCCGTATGCTTTATTAAAGATTACGTTACCATCTTTTACAACCATTACTACTGCACTTGGGGTAGCATGCTCCCGAATGGCTTCTTCAACAATATTATCAATGCGGTTTAGTTTAGACGAGTGTATACCCAGTTCTTCTGGTAAAGCATACTTTAAGCGGATTTTAGAAGTAATAAATCCAGTTCCGGCGGTATATTTAGGACTTACATTGGCAGTCAGCTTTCCTTGAGCTGCAATACCTCCGAATATTACCTGTGCCCCGTGTTCTACAGCAGCAACACTTAAATCCGGTGTCCATAAAATGGGAAAGTTAAATTGATCGAGTCTTTGCAAGGCAGAAGTATTACCAAAACCTGCGACAATCACTTCTTTCGTTTTTTGGGCCTCAATTATAAATGATATAGTCTCAGGCCGGTATACTGTTTCGGCACTAACCTGAATAATCAAAGTACTGAAAGGGTTTAGATCATTTGCGTTAACGTTCTTTAAATTATACGCTTTAACAGGCGCATAATTATTAAGCATAGTATTAAACTCAGAAGCAAAAGCAGCCCCTGCATTAATACTGACTATTCTTCGATAAGTAAGATCTCTTAATGGAAGTGTTTGGATCTGATTATTTAACAGCACAGTAGATTTCTGTAAATCCGCCCGAGAGCTAAGTTCTTTTACGATGTCTTTCTCGTTGACACGATTGTAAAAGCTTCCAAATAAAATGATCAGTAAAAAAATGGAAAACTGGAAAAGATGACTTCCGGCTTTATTGGTTTTAAAATTCCCCTTCACTATTCTTGAGTTACGTTAATAAACATCCTTGTACTTAAAACTTAAGATGTTAGTTACCAAAACATTCCCCTTTTACTTTGGTACTTTCTCGCGACGTTTGATTCAAGAACGCAGGCAACTACTTTATATTACGAACACAACAATAATAAAGTGCTGGCTTAAAATTTGTAATACTTACTCAAACACACTTAATATGAAAAAAAATCACTTTGTGATAGCAATGTTCGTTACAATACTATCATCAAATATCGTTTTTGCACAAAATACATCAGGCAACAGCCAGGAACAGTACGAGAAGATTGAAAATGCTATTAGCCGCTTAGAAGAGCTAAAGAGCAAGAATGATTGGAGGGCAATTTCTTTGCCCGCTACTACACCCGTTGACGAGAGTTCTGAACCAATGAAGGAAATTGAAAAGCGCTTAGAGCTTTTAGGTGATTTTAAGTCCGGAAATCTTTTTGCAGGCAACCGAAGAATGGGGGACGCAGTCAGAAAGTTTCAGGCTAGGCACGGCTTAGAGCAAACTGGAATCGTAGATGCTACCTTTCTTAAAGCCCTGAACGTTCCGTTGGATACGCGAATCAACCAACTTCGTGTTAACAAAGAAAGATTGCTTAAGGAAAACACCGAAACACAAGGCAAGCGTATAGTAGCTAACATTCCCGAATATAAACTTCATGCGTTCGAAAATGGGCATGAAGTGTTGAGTATGGATATTGTTGTGGGAAAAACAACGAATAAAACAATGGTGTTTTCAGATGCTCTAACACAAATCGTGTTTAGTCCGTATTGGAATATTCCTGAGTCTATTGTTAAAAACGAAATTCTTCCGGCTGTAAAACGAAATGGAAGATATTTAAGAATGAATCAGATGGAGATTGTAGGGACTAGAAATGGCGTACCGGAAATCCGTCAAAAACCCGGACCTAAAAACTCTTTGGGAAAAGTTAAATTCCTGTTCCCTAATAAATATGATATCTATTTTCATGACACGCCTGCTAAAGCCCTGTTCGCAAGAAATAAACGCGCCTTTAGTCATGGCTGTATACGCCTCAGTCAACCATTGGAACTGGCTAAATATCTTTTAAAAGACGATCCAAAATGGAACGAAATTTCCATTAGAAATGCGATGAATGGATCTTCTGAGAGAGCTGTAACATTAAAAACTCCTGTTCCGGTATCAATTAGTTATTACACCGCGTGGGTAGATGGATCAGGAAATATCAATTTCAGAGAAGATATTTATGGCCACGATAAAGGACTAGTTAGTTTATCGAAATAATAAGGGAGGACATCTTCGTTGACTAGAAGCAAAATTCGTAAACAAAAAGAGGCCGTCTCATAAGCAATTATGGGACGGTTTTTTTTTTGCACTGTTTGGAAGCACTAGCCGAAGACCTTTTCGAAGCATCAGTCAAATAACAGGAGATTCCCTGCGCTTTATCTT
>DASWMZ010000075.1:0-47162 GCA_036399495.1 Pedobacter sp. | reverse complement strand
GATTTTACTGACGCGTCCTTTGCAAGGACTTGTCGGAGTCAACTTTTAAATGGCTCACTTTTGGGGAAGTCTACATTTATAGGTAGTTTTCCTTTATAATAATGCCGTCGTTATTTTACCCCGCGCTCGTTCTTCTTTATGCAATAGTTTATTGTACGGCACATGATCTTCCTTTAGTCTTAGACGGTCTTCACTCGATATATTGACGTTATGGTCTTGTAAATGACCGCATAACACATCTGTTAAGTCAGTCGTAAGAGATCGATGTGCGTTTCTACATTTGTCGGTAACAATTAGGCACAACATAACTTACTAATTAAAAGTTCCGGTTAATACAGTTTCACCAAGTATATGACCTTTCATCGCATCCAGAAGTTTAGTTTTGGTCATATCCTGGGTTCGGTCTAACATAGTGTCTAAAGTATATAACTTAAGTTTATAACGATGAATTCCATTTGGAGGACAAGGCCCCTTATATCCTTGTTGATTCCAACTATTCACCCCGTCAACCGCTTTAATTTCGTTAATACTATAGTTCTCCCTCAAAGTATTGACAGTATCTGGGATATTATAAATTACCCAATGAACCCATGTACCCATTGGCGCATCTGGGTCGTCCATAATTATTGCAAAACTTTTCGTGTTCTTAGGGTGTCCGCTCCAGCTAAGCGGTGGCGACACGTTAGAACTCTCACAGGTATATTTAGCCGGAATAGGCTTTCCTTGTTCAAAAACTGAGCTGCTTAGTTTAAGGCTAGCTGGTGTTTGCGAATTTGCCATGTCGGCAATTGAAATAAACAGCATTAAGAAAATAGTGCGTTGAAAGAATTTTCTGGTATTCATGCTTATATACGGTTATGTATCATTGTTTCTGGATTAAACCCTTGCACACTGCAAGCCATCATATAAATCTCTGTATATGAACAGATTGATTTAATTGATTTAAAAACGTGTGTCGAAACGAACATGTGGTGTACGTATGGGGACAGTATATCCTAGTTTAAGTAATCTACTCATAGTTTTTTGAGACATAATCTCTATTCCCTCTCCTTTTCCTTAATAATATCATCATTATTTACCCCGCGCTTGTTCTTTTTTATGTCTTCTTTTAAATTTCCAAAATGATAAACAAAGTTGATATAAAACCCACGTATATAATTCGCGGTATTGGAGTATTGCACAAAATCAGAAGTATTTATGTGATTTATCAAATGGTTATATTTCCTAAAAGGGTTAGAGACAGATGCATAAACTGACATTTTTTTCTTAAACAGAGACTTATTTATGGCATATATTGCAGAGTAATTTGCTCCTGATCGTCCCTGTAAGATAATAGATGGCGTATTCCCCCACAGATATGTTGAAACACGCCAGTCATTTTTAAAGGAATAAGATAGAGAACCATTCATATACCCCTGTAAGCCATTATTTTTATAGATTTTATCGTTAATAGTTCCTTCAACCCATACTTGTGAAAGCCTGCCGTTTAAAGTGATATTGAATTCTTTTGTAATAGGATAATTGACGTTTAAGTTCAAGCCTACATTATCATTTTTACCAATATTTTTAAAAGTAGATCGGCTTATGGAATCAGCACCTAAAGTCACTAAATTTTGGATTGCATTGTCAGCGAAAGAATAATCCAAACTTGTATTAAGTGATCCTTTTTTATATTGACTGAAACTAAATTCAAAATTATGATTAAGCACCGGAAGTAAATCCGGGTTACCAGAAGTAGAAAACAGTGGGTTTAACTGATTTACAAAGGGATTCAACTGTCCGATACCTGGTCTTTGGATACGTTGAGTGTATCCTAAGCTTATACTTCTTAAATTGTCAAATTTTCTGCGAACAATAATAGATGGAATAAAATTATTGTACCTCCGATTTAACTTAGTATCCTGAGTTAAAAAGTTTGCATCGATGCCTGTTCTTTCTAATCGCAGTCCGCCTTTGAAGCCCCAATCATTTAGTTTAAGTTCATAAGAATTATAAAACGCATAAATAGTTTGTGCATAATCGAATTGAGTGCCTCTAGTGCTGCCAGCCATTAGAAGCCCGTCTAATGGATTGTAGTTTTCTGCAGAGAAGTCACTATTTAAATCCCTGATAATGAACTTAACACCACTCTCAAAGCCAATCTTTTTAATATTCTGTACATAGTCCAATTGAGCAGTTTGTTCTCTGGAACCAGATCCATTTTGTTGCCTTAAATCGTTATTAGTATAATTAAAAACCTCATTGGTTAGATTACGATTTGTGATATCATTATCTGATTCGCTGTAATAATAAGAAGCTGTTAAGATTCTGTCGTTGGCTTTCTTGAAACCCAATTGATAATTTATGCTTACTTCATTTCCAGCAGTCTTCGTTCTCTCATTCTTGTTTAACCAATAAGACTGATCCAAATTATTTTGGTGGTCAAAGATGGTAAAGAACTGATCGCTATTCTGACTGCGACTATTAGAATTAAGGCTTATAAACCCAGTTAATAAATTGAGTGTGTCGATTTCATAGCTTAACTCTACATTTCCAATACTTGAACCTCCTGACTTACTAATCCGGTTATTAACCACCTCCTGATCTACTCTGGATTGAATAGGATGGGTTCCAGTCCGATAATTAAGGGAAGTGGAGCCTAAGTCGTGCTGAAAATATCCACCAAAAAATCCGGCTACTGCAAGACTGTTCATTTTTAAAGTAGCATTTCCGAACGCACCTTTACTGAAAATCGAATTATAAAAAGTCCCCACCGAACCTTTATATCCCTGATCTACTTTTCTGTTTGTAACTATATTAATAATCCCGCCTAACCCTTCACTGTCATATTTAGCCGGAGGTGAGGTAATCACCTCAATCTTCAAGATGCTTGATGCCGGGATACCTCGCAAAACATCTCGCGGGCTTCCAGACATTATATTTGAGGGACGTCCATTTATGAGGATTTTGTAATTAGAATTGCCCTTTAACTTTATATTATCTTCTCCATCCAAGGAGACCATTGGGACTTTTCGCATCATGTCAAGCATATTCTCACCCTTGCTTGCAGGATCAGCCTGTACGTTGTAGGATATTTTATCGATGTCCTGTGTTATCACTGGCTTGGAGCCAGTTACCACCACTTCATTCAACTCGTTTTTTGATACGATTAGAGTAACATCAGGTACCTTAACGACCTTTAATTCCCTTAATGAAAGCGCCAGTGATGAACTGGTCATACCTATAGAAGAAATATTTATCTGGTAATCGCCTATCTCTTTCACTATAAGCTTATAATCTCCATTCACATCGGTAAACGTAGTTTGAATTAGCTTACCAGTATCAATTTTGGTTAAGGCGACCGTAACAAACTCCAGCCCCTTCTTATCAACTCCCACGACTTTACCATTAATTTGAAACTCGAGTTGCTCTTTTTTTTGTTCAAGCAATATTTTATTATCAATTTGTCTGTATGCCAAAAAAGTATTCGCAAGTATTTCATCGAGGGTCTTTTCTACTGTTCTTTGTTGGAGGGGTAATCTTAAATTAGAAATAGATTTAATCTCAGCTCTACGGTAAAAAAACCTTAAGGAAGTTTGTTGCTCTATTTTATTGAGGGCTGAAATAAGACTTTCGTTATTCAATTCTACGGTAACCATCTGGCCACTTATATCTTGTGCCTTTCCGGAAGTAGCTAGCAGTACCTGAAATGTGGTTAATATAAAAACAGCTACTATTCCGCTAACACGCATCAACCGGTATATTATTATAGAATTAAGTTTAAAGATTAAAATGGCACCTATTGCCTCTTGCATCCGCTTTTTTGCAGAAAAAATCATACTTTTGAATGTTTTAAGTGATTACCGATTATTTAAAACCCCTATATGGGAAACCTGCCAGCCGATTGCCGTCGGCTTGCGGGTTATTTATTCCTTATTGGCTAGCAATACGTAGCCCTAATTAGCTATCTTCTCGCATCCGGCTCCATCTATCGTGATGCTGCCATTAGCATGAGTTTGAAACGTAGCATTATTGAATGCACAAATAACTTTCAAAATCTTCTCAAGCTTGTCAGTGCTTTGGACCTTCCCCGTAAAACGACACGTTTTGAGTTTATCATTAACGAACCGGATTTCAACGTTAAAGCGTTGTTCCAGTCTAACTGCCACTTCCGCAAATGTGATATCCTCGAAGGATAATTCTTCCTCTTGCCATGCAATCACTTTACTAGCATTAACCTGGTTTTGAACCGATTCACTATCTTGTGAATTGAAGCTTATTTGTTGATTAGCTGTGATGATACCTAATTCTTTGGTGCCATTCGCCACTTTCACTTTTCCCCTGGTCACCGTTACAACTACGGTTTCTTTGTTTTTATCTTCTTTAATATTAAATGCCGTACCCAAAACTGTGGTGACAACCTTGCCGGTATGGATTATAAATTCCTTAGAGGCATCGTGTTCAACATCAAAATAGGCTTCTCCCGAAAGATAAACTTCCCTGGTTTTACCCTCAAATTTTTCAGGATACTTTAATTCTGAACCTGCATTCACCCAAACCATACTTCCATCAGGAAGAGTCAGCTGCTTTTTTTGATTTGCCGGAACAGAAAGTTTAGTCAGCCTTTGCTCATGAAATAGTGATGGAACTTGCAAGAATAAGGCAAGAAATACACTTACAACTGCTGCCACAGCCGCAATCTTCTTCCAAAGCGGGCGGCTAGGCATTTCAATAACCTTAGGTTCATTTATAGTTTCGTGAATTTTAATGAATGTATCGCCTAACCATTGTTGTTTAGCATGGGTATCGAGAATTTGCCATTGGGAATTTGGATTATTATTCTCATCCAGCCACTTTTCAACCAAAATATTTTCTTCGGCCGAAGTCTCTCCTTTTTGGTAGCGATCAAGTAAGGATTCTATAGTTTTGCTGTTCATTTGATGGAATCTAGTGGGATAAACTTTATTCTGTACTATGCAAATGCTCTAAAGAATGAGATGGCTCATTACGGGTATGCAAATTTATCAACCAACCGACGGATTGTTAATTAAACAGTGTATTAAATATTCTTCAACAGAATTTAAGTTCACTGAGACTCGTCAGAAATCAAGTCATTAATATTTATTTTTCATGATACTCCCTAAGATAACGTGGAGCTCCCGGCCCATCGGTGTAAATAAACATTACAAGTAGTTTGGCTGCTTCAGTTGTACTTGTGTTTTTAGTGAGCGAGTGAAGGGTATATGGCCGTTCGTGAAGAATCTGTCCCTTTTTAAGAATCGTAGATTTAGCATTCCCTGCACCACGATGTTCTATTGATCCTTCGACAACATAAATAAACGTTTCCGCTGCATGTCTGTGAGTAATGGTGTCTGTGTGGGCGGGTGCTAAAATATATTCGTTGGCATTAAACTTTTTATTGATAAGGCCAGTATCGGTTAAGGCCGCGGATGCAATAAGTTTCCACGACGTTTTGAGATCTGATGCATGCATTTCATGCGCATTTTTTGATTGTCCAAATGAATTGGAAGCAAAAAGTGTGATGACCATGACCACAGAAAGACGGATAAGATTGGATTTTTTCATTTTAGTAAGCTAAAGTTTTATAATTTCTAGTAGGTGTCGTATGACCCTTTAATTGGTACTATATGAAAATGAAATATTTTTGATGGAAATATTTTTATCAGATGAATTTGACACATCTGCTGATCAATTCGATGACAAAAAGTATCAAACTAAGATATCCAGAGCATAAATGCCTGCGCTGAAAGACCTATAACAGATTGTCGCAAATGCTTTAATGCTGTAGACAATTGATTTTTAACAGTTTGCTCAGATAAACCTAGCTTCTGGGCAATTTCACGATTGCTTAAATGCTCTTCCCGGCTCAAATGATATACCTGCTGTACTTTTGGAGATAGTTCCTTAAGCGAAGTTTCGATATTACGCTGAAGTTCTTTTGCAGCTATTTGCTGTTCAACACCGGGTTCATACGATTGGGCGAGTGATTGGATCATACCGGCATATTCTTCCCTGGTAATGTTCTTTCTGATTTTATCAACAATCCGGTAACGAACAATAGTAAAGAGATAGGTTTTTAAGTTAGACGTGATAATTAACTCTTTCCGATCCGCCCAAAGTTTTACGAAAAGGTCGTGAATAAGGTCTTGAGCATCTTCAAGTGAATACAATTTTGAAGCTGCAAAACCGGCAAGACTTTCAGCATATCGCTGGTAGATTTGAGCAAATGCAGCTTCATCATCTTTTTTTAGATAATGAATTAGTTCGGTATCATCCAACAGGTGTAGATTCCCCACTCGCATCCTGCTAAGATATTAAAACTAATAAGTTTGAAAGCAAATATGATGGTATTCCTTAACTGGCATTTGGTATTGTCCACACAGGAGTAGACGCTAAATGCGGTTTTACTAAGGCAGGAGCTTTCAACGTACGGCTGATTAAATTATTTACCGTATACATTGATGGTAAGTTTTGTAACGTCCGCAACCCCATATTGATCTTATCGCCATCGGCTCCTTTCGCGCCACAAAGCACCTAAGCACCTTTCCAACCGATTTCTAACATCTGTTTCACTTCACAACCCATTAAGCAATATCCGCGCTATAATTACTTTCTCACATAGAACGGAATATTAGCAGTTGCTACGTTGTTATGCCCGTCGGTTGCATAGACAAACAGACGGTAGGCACCTTCTTTTTCGGGAGACTTTAAGGTAACACTTCCATTTTTTCTGTTATTTGCCAACGCGTTTTCAATTGCTTTTGGCGTTTCTTCAGGATCACCTCCCTCGCTTAATTTAGTGGGCTCGGGCAATAATTCGTAGCGGTAAGTGAGTTTGTCGGTATCGGGATCGCTTACTATGGCGAGTACAGGATAACTTTTCCCGGGTTGTAGATAAATATTATCGCTTGGTTTTCTTTGGTCGATTTGAAAAGAGTAGATATGTGGAGCTTTATTGGCGGGCCATGTAGCCGACCATAAATATTGCATCACATCCACCACTTCCGTCTCTTCGCCCCTGGTTGTAAAAAACCCGTACCAGGTAGGGGTTCGCTCTTGCTTCTGCCCCCAGTAAAAGGCGTATGAGCCAAGACAGTTCTTATCTCTTTCTACAGAATACTGGTAGCGGCTTTTGTAAACTGCCGCTTTTTCGCTGCTGGTTTCTTCTACAGGGGTTTTCCATTCGGTTAGCAAACTCTCCCAATGACCTGTTGGTCCCCATTCAGTAACCATATAGGCACCTGTCCAAGCAACTCGTTTCACCTCTTCAGGAAGGGTGGCCAGGCGGCCGTAAACATTAACGGAAAGGAAATCGATATCGGGGCATTGTGCTTTAATGTAGTCTACTTCTCTTTTTTCTATGCCGGCCAGCACTGTAGTTGCGGGGTGGTTTGGGTCTACCTCATGAATCATTTGGCTACTTCGTTTACAGCGTCCCAAACCTTTGGATTTTTATAATGCAGATTCAACTCGTTCCCAATTCCCCAGGTAAGCAGTGCGGGATGGTCTTTGTATTTTATCACTTCTGCCTTCACTCGTTCTAATTGCTTTTTTACAGCCTCCACATCATTGTAATCAAAATTATGCCTTTCGAGGGCCATGCTTAAACCCATCATGACCGTAATGCCATTCTTTTGTGCAGAATCCAAAATCGTTTGTGCGTTTTTTGTGTTCCAGGTACGGATGGAATTACCTCCGTATGCCGCCAGCCTGCTCACGTAAGAATGTCCCCCAGCTCCTTTTACAAAATATGGCTTACCGTCCCTTAAAAGTTGATAATAGTTGTCCATCTTCTTTATTTCAACCTTTACGGGGCCCGGCGACTTTTGAGCCAACGCGAGGTGGATTTCCAATACTAGGCAAAGGGCTGTGAGAGTTGATGATAATGTGATTTTCATGGTGTATATTTATTTACATTAACTCCCGATTCAAAAAATAAATCAGATTTTGATTTACAATGAGCTACGCGTTTACAGGTATGAAGTTAATTAAATCTATCAGGATTATTGTGAAGAAAGGTGGGAACAGAATATTATTCAATTGCGATTACTGCCTGATGAAATAAACCGAATGCTCGCGCAAATCGATATCTTGCTGTCTGTAATTCGATGAGTACCGAAATAGAGTTTTAGGAAGGAATTTAGTTTTCCGATGATAACGACCAACTTATTGCATCCAATCGACAAGCTTAAACTACAGCTCGTGCATGATTAAACATTTGAAATCCGCTGAGTATGCTTACAAAATCGGTCAGGTTAAAAGGTTTTTCTATAAACCCATCAGCCAGGCATTCTTTAGTGATTGTTGACAGATCCGCTGCCGCTGATATAAGAATTATAGGAAAATGGCTTGTAGTGGCATCATTTTTCAATTTCTTGCATGCCTCACTGCCAGAGCCATCACGTAGTGAATTGTCCATTAAAATCAAATCAGGCTTTATAGTTTCTAAATGAGAGATAACTTCCAGGGAATCAGATTCGATTACATCAATTCCATCGTCTTTTAAAATCATACCTAGGATAAGCCTAATATCCTCATCATCTTCAATTAACAACACTTTTTTCCTTCTAATCATCTGTCGCTTAGTATTTCTTATATTAAAGATATACTAGCAACATGAAGTTAACATGAAGGAGTTGAAATAGATAATAAACCAACGAAGTAAACAGTGTAAGCTAAAGAATGCTTAACAAGGATTTATTCGGTAAGAAAGCCGTTATTTTCCGATACAGAACTTCGAAAAAATATTCTCGAGTAAATCATCCGTTGTAACGGTCCCTGTTATTTCCCCCAAGTAATGTAAAGCCTGTTTTATATCCATCGACAGAAAATCGGAAGTTACCGGATTATCAATTCCATAGAGCACCCGTTCGAGGGAATCCAAAGTATTTTGGAGGGCTTCAACATGCCTTATATTGGTCACAAGAACATCATCGGTACTAATTTGGTGCAGATTTACTTTGCGAAGAAGTTCATCCTTAAGTTCATCTATTCCCTCTTTGTTCCTGGCCGATATAAAATTGGGGCTAAGTGCGCTAAATTCCTGTTGCTGTTGCGGAGAAAGCAGATCGCTTTTGTTTACCACCGTAATCTGCGGAACGTCGAGATGCGCTAATTCTTCGATCTGAGATTTTATACTCTCAAAACTTTGAAGCGGGTCTACCAAGTATATGATCAGTTTGGCCTGGCGCATCTTTTCGTGTGTGCGCTCCACCCCTTTCGCCTCGATTATATCTTCGGTAACGCGAATTCCGGCTGTATCTATAAAGCGGAAATTGATTCCGCCGATGGTCATTTGATCTTCAATCGTATCGCGGGTTGTTCCTGCAATCTCGGATACGATAGCGCGTTCTTCGTTTAATAGGGCGTTTAAAAGAGTAGACTTTCCGACATTGGGTTTCCCTGCAATTACTACCGGCACACCATTTTTCATTACGTTGCCCTGCTCAAATGAACGAATCAGTTTTGTGAGCACTTTCGTGATCTGCAAGATGAGTTGCTTCAACTGATCTCGATTAGCAAACTCTACATCTTCTTCTGCAAAATCGAGTTCGAGTTCTATGAGCGAAGCGAAGTTAATGAGCTGCTCTCGAAGAGCTTTTAACTCGCTGGAGAAACCACCGCGCATTTGCTGCATGGCCACTTGGTGTGATGATGAAGAATTTGATGCTATTAAATCGGCCACGGCTTCCGCCTGAGATAAATCTAGGCCGCCATTTAGAAACGCTCGCAACGTAAACTCACCTGGCTTTGCAGCCCGGGCACCTTGTTTCATTAAAAGCTTAATTACACTTTCGATGATATAAGGAGAACCGTGTGTGGAGATTTCGACCACATTTTCTTTAGTGTATGAATGTGGAGCGATGAACAGCGAAACCAGCACTTCGTCGAGAATAGCATTCCCTTCTCTGATTGTACCAAAATGAATAGTGTGTGAGGCCTGCTGACGAAGATCTTTTCCTTTAAATACAGCGTTTGTGATTGTAATGGCCTTAGGCCCGGATAAACGAATAACGGCAATAGCACCCAGTCCCGATGGGGTTGCTAATGCGATAATGGTTTCGGTATTGTTGCTGATCGACACTTTACAAAAGTAACATTTATTGAGAGCTGTAGTTGGTTATAATTGATCCGGCTTGACAAAGAAAGCGGGAGAATGAACCGTAAGGTTGAAATCCGGAGAGTCTGTACTTGAGAATTCTTTCGCCGCCCTCTTGGCCGGGCGAGGGCCCAGTCCTTTTTCCTTGATGAAAAAGCACCAAAAAATCAAGAACACAACGAAAGCTCGGCCGCCGTTCTGTTCGGGCCAACGCTCGTACTTCGGTTACTTTAGTGTTTTTTTGTTATGGAAGTTCAAACGCCAGTTGCATCAACCAAGGTGGCCTCAGTGGACGGGCTAAAAAATTATTTAAGACCGCGGTTGTATAATTACGGCCAGATCATTAGTGCACAACAAAAAAGGGAGACACAAATGCCTCCCTGATCCTTCCCAAAGGTTCAATATTAGTTCAATCGATAAGTCATCGCCATACCCCCGCCGCCATTGGGTAGCATTGTTGGCTGAAAGCTTAATCCGTCTACCTTGTTTTTAGTTTTATGAAAGTGCGGAACCAAAATACCAGCGGCCATTCCTACACCAAATCCGATTATATTATCGCTTAAAAAATGCTGGCCAGCTTTCAATCTGAGGTAGCCCACACTTGCTGATGTTAAAGCTGCAGCTCCCCATACATAAGGCTTCAACTTAGAGTCCGGATTAAAATCGGCAAATACCTTTGCGGCGAAAAAACTCGCTGCTGCTGTTGCTGCAGTATGACCTGCGAAAAAAGCGCGTTGAGAATTTTTACTTTTACTTTTAGCATCAGAAGCGCCACCTTCTGCTTCCGATCTTGTATCGTAAACCAAAGGGCGATGTCTAACAATATATCCGGCAGCAAGGGTAAACAACGCTCCCGTAGTAGCCATTGTTTCTAAATAAAGCACTCCAACCTGGCCTGCTTTTCCGCGTGTATTCTTGTTTAGCAATCCTATAACCGGATAAACAAATGAAGCATAGAATGGAATATAACTGGCATCGTCAGCAGCAGGGCTGTACCATCCCGCGCTAAAGCGGTCAAAGCCGTTAATTTTATCTTTAGCACCAGGTGCGTTTAAAGCTTCTAACTCTGGATCTGTTAAAGGATCCTTATTTTGAATTCCTTTGAATCCCAAAAAAGTCAATCCTAAACCGGCTCCAATGATAGGGCCATCCACTGCAAAGCGTGTGGTGTAAGGCGATTCATTTGTGGAGCGTGTTTCGCTTGACGACATGACCTGTGTTGAAGCAGAATCGGTCTGAGCAAAGGCACCAAACGAAATTTTAAAAAGTAATAAGAGTATTAGGGTGTGTTTCATAACAATTTCTTAATTTAAAGCATAACACCGGCAAGAGGTAATTGTTTATCAAGCCCCAATTCAGAACTTTTTCTCTATCCCCAACCCGAATAAAGCAAAGTCGTATTTTACAGGATCAAGCGGATCAAGAGTGCGCAAATTCGCCGTCAGTTCTGTTGCGGTTAACCAGTCAGTTTGTTTTCGTTTGATCAGGTTAAGCTGACGTGCCACGCGATCTACATGTACATCGCAAGGGCAAATTAGTTGAGCTGGTTTGAGCTTATTCCATATACCAAAATCAACACCCTTATCGTCTTTCCTTACCATCCATCGGAGAAACATATTAAGACGCTTACATGTAGATTTTTGCAAAGGCGAGCTTACATGCTTGATAGTACGGCGGGGGAAATCGGGTAGACTGAAAAAATAAGATCGAAAGTGATTTAGGCTGGCTTCTATTTCAAGATTTTTCAGGGGCGAACTTAATTCGCTTGAATAGCATACTGGGGAGGAGATTTCAGGCTGGTCTGTTTCAGATCTAACCTCTAAATATTCCGCCCTGTAAATTGCTTTTTGCTTTGGAATAAACGCATCTTCCAAGGATTTAAACTTCAAGTAATGGTTCTTCAAAAAATGCACAAAATAAAGAAGATCAGTATCGTTAAAGGTTCTATGCTTAAAACCTAAGAGGCTTTTCAAATCTGTTTCCTGATGATTAATGATGAACTGAAACGGTGCACCATCCATTCGATTCGCCAACTCATTACACTTGCTTATGATCGTTTTGCGCTGTCCCCAGGCCAGTATCGCAGCAAAGAATCCCATAATCTCAATATCCTGTTTTACAGTAAATTGATGAGGAATCACCACCGGATCGTTCGCTATAAAATCAGTGCAGTTGTATTGTTTTACCTTAGAATCAAGGAATGCTTTCAGGTTTTCTATCACGTAAGTGCGAATTATCAATCGGCTAAAGCCTGTTGTAAATCTTCAAGCAAATCTTCAATGTCTTCCACTCCAACGCTGAGTCGCAACAGGTTATCGGTTACACCGACTGCATCACGAGCCTCCTTTGGCACCGATCCATGCGTCATACTTACCGGGTGATTGACAAGTGATTCGACACCTCCAAGCGATTCTGCAAGTGTAAACAACTTGAATTTGGATGCTACCGCGAAGGTCTTTTGCAGGTCGGCATCTTTCAATGTAAAGGATATCATTCCCCCGAAATCGCGCATCTGCTTCTTCGCAACTTCATGATTCGGATGATCTTCAAATCCCGGCCAATGTATCTTATCTACCGCCTGATGGCCTTTCAAAAAGGCAGCTATTTGCCTTCCATTCTCACAATGGGCTTTCATGCGCAAATGAAGCGTTTTGATGCCACGCAATACCAGAAAACTATCCATAGGCCCGGGAGTAGCACCGCAGGCGTTGTAGATAAACCAAAGGCGTTTATAAAGATCCTCATCGTTTAACATTAGTGCTCCCATCACCACATCAGAGTGGCCGCCTAAGTATTTCGTTACCGAATGCATTACCAGGTCTGCGCCGAGATCAATTGGGTTTTGAAGGTAAGGCGAAGCGAAGGTATTATCGACTGCAAGCAGGATTTTTCTGGCCTTTGCGATTTTGACAACAGCTTCAATATCTACAATCTGCATCGTCGGATTAGTTGGAGTTTCTATCCAGATAAGCTTGGTTTTATCGTTGATTAACAGGACAATTTCCTCCTCAATTGCGAAATTCGCAAAATGAAATTTGATGCCATAGTTTGCAAATATCTTGGTAAACATCCGGAATGAGCCGCCATACAAATCGTTGCCCGTAATTACTTCATCGCCGGGTTGCAGCAGCTTCATTACCGCATCGGTTGCTCCCATCCCGCTCGAGAAAGCAAGGCCGAACCGGGCATTTTCTAAAGCTGCCAGACAATCTTCCAAAACTTTTCGCGTGGGATTTGTACCTCTGGAATATTCAAACCCTTTATGGTCGCCAGGTGATTTTTGCCAGTAAGTTGAAGTTTGATAAATCGGTGTCATCACTGCTCCGGTTGCCGGGTCAGGCTCCTGACCGGCATGTATTGCTTTTGTTCCGAATTTCATAATATCCTGTTTATAAAGTAAAAGTATAAAACCCTTTCGGGGAAAAGAATGGTGACTCAACTGATAGTTAAATGGACTCTGCTACATCCAAAACAAATCAGCCTCCGTAAGTTTTATAGATAACCTATGCTGCTTAATAAATACCTTGAAGTAAGACAACTTACCGAGCACATTTGTACCCCACTCGAAACGGAGGATTATGTGGTCCAACCTACAGCAGATGTGAGTCCGCCTAAGTGGCACCTTGGGCATACTACCTGGTTTTTGGAAACCTTTATTCTGGTACCAAACCTTCAAGATTACACGGTTTTCAATCAAAACTACAACTTCGTATTCAACAGCTATTACGAAACCATTGGTAACAGGGTCATCCGTACCGACCGCGGTAATTTAAGCAGACCTTCAGTAAAAGATATTTACATGTACCGCCGGTATGTTGATGAACAGATGAGCATCTTTTTGTCGGGTGAATTGACTTCTCAACTGAGCGAACTTGTCTTACTCGGATTAAACCACGAGCAGCAACATCAGGAACTTTTATACACCGATATCAAATACATTCTTGGGCACAATCCTTTGTTCCCGGCCTATAACGACCATCAAAACAATGAGCAAGTAAGTTCTGATCATCAAGATTTTATTACCATAGAGGAAGGCGTTTACGATATTGGCTTTACCGGAAAAGATTTCCGCTTTGACAACGAACTGAGCCCGCATAAGGTCCTTATTCATTCGTTTAAGATCCGTTCTTCGCTGATAAGTAATAGCGAATATTTGGAATTTATTAACGCCGGCGGCTACCAGGATTTTAAATATTGGCACTCCGAAGGCTGGGAATGGGTAAATCAGAATCAGATCAAATCGCCTTTATACTGGCACAATATTGACGGAGAGTGGCATTACTACACGCTTGGCGGATTACAGACACTTGCGTTAAACGAGCCGCTTTGCCATGTGAGCTATTACGAAGCGCATGCTTTCGCAGAATGGTCGGCCAAAAGGCTGCCTACTGAATTCGAGTGGGAAGTTGCATCATCAAAATTTAATTGGGGCAAACGCTGGGAATGGACCGGAAGCGCCTACCTCCCCTACCCGGGTTTCAAAAAGGAACCGGGAGCTATCGGCGAATACAACGGCAAATTCATGGTAAATCAAATGGTTCTTAGAGGAGCCTCAGAGGTCACTTCGCCTGGACATAGCCGTGCAACCTATCGCAATTTCTTTCATCCTCATTTACGCTGGCAATACACCGGGATCCGGTTGGCCGTATAATATTATGAGCAAATCTACCATCGACATATCACAGGAAACCCTGGAAATTTTCAGACAGGATGTAACAAAGGGATTAACATCGAGCCCGAAATATCTTCAATCAAAATACTTTTATGACAAGCGTGGCGACAAGCTTTTTCAAAAGATTATGGATGCTGAACAGTATTACCTTACCGATGCTGAACTGGAAATTTTTGCTACCCGTTGCCGGGAGATGCGTGAGTTGGTAAGCCGCTTTCCTGATGGGTTCGACCTGATTGAACTTGGTGCAGGCGATGCTTTAAAGTCGACCGAATTGTTAAAGTGTCTATTAAAAGCAGAAAAAGATTTCACTTATTATCCCATCGACATTTCTGAACACATTGTTCAGCTTGTTGAAAGGGAGCTTCCTAAAAAGATTAAGAATTTAAACATTAAAGGTACAGCGGGAGATTATTTCGTTGCTCTTGAAGAAGTAAAACTCGCCTCCCAAAGGCCAAAGCTCGTTTTATTTTTGGGTGGGAATATCGGTAATATGCCGCCCGAAGAAGCGCTAAGTTTTTGCAGAGAGCTGCACAGTCATCTCTCTACGGGAGACCTGGTTTTGATTGGTTTCGATTTAAAGAAAAACCCTTGGACCATTTTCAACGCTTATAACGATAAAGACGGCATCACCAGAGATTTCAACCTCAATCTTTTACACCGTATTAACCGGGAATTGGACGCTAATTTCAATGTAAGCCAGTTTGACCATTACGAAAGTTACGATCCGGAAACAGGGGCTTGTAAAAGTTATCTTTTCAGCCTGCAGGAACAGCAAGTGACTATCGGCGACGTTGAAATCTCCTTTGAAGAGAATGAATACATCTACATGGAAACATCACATAAATACACTCTGGATCAAACAAAAAAGATGGCGGCTAAAGCCAGATTTAAACCAATTGCCCATCTCTTTGATTCGCAGAAATGGTTTACTGATGTGATTTGGGAAGTGGGGTAAATAATGAAAGGCGGAGTTATCATTTGAATGTCCGAACCATTCAAATTCGTAAACTAAAATTTAGATGCGACCATTCTTCAATTTCATTATATTATCTTCTCCTCATACATCAGCTTCCCTTTCGGCTGTCTCCTCGAAGCATCAACAACCCAGGCCGAGAGACCCACACTGCCATCAGTCTCAAACCTCAGTTTAAAAAATCCTTTTGCCTTCACCCCAAACTGCAAGTATTTACCGTTCTGCACCACATATTTCACCTTCGATCCCGAGCCGCTTACAATGAAGTGGTTACTATTTTTGCAGATGTACTGTAAATTGTGTTCGTGCCCCGAGGCATAGATCAAACCAGGGTATTTTGCAAGTATCTCTTTTAGCTTCTTTCTAAGGCGTCGATATCGCGGATGGGCAATATCTTCACGAGCACCTAAAAACTTTCGGTAGAGCGGAAGCAATGAGCCAATTCCTGGCAGGGGAATCCAGGCACTTTCGTCGTATAGAGTTAAGGGGAAGATATGGTGTTTAAGCTCAAATTTCCCTCCATGAATAGCATAGCTGTAAACCGGATGATGACCGACCATCACAACATGCTTGTCTTTATTTCGGATAAGTACTTCTTCAAGTTTATCAAAAAATTCATCCTCGGTAGAAACGCAACAACCATACTGTTTGCCTATGGGGCGCAATCCGGTTTGAAGCCACCACTGCGTATCAATCGCTACGATTGTGAAATGATCATTCAAATTCATTTCGGCCGGACCAGGGCAGCCGTTTGAAGGGAGAAACACTTCACGCTCGCCGAAAAGTTTTTTCATATACTGTTCCTGCCGGATGATGTAATCATAGCCGTCCTTACGTCCTTTGTTCCAATCGTGGTTTCCGGCAATGAAAATCAGGTTACCTTGATAGTCTTTAAGCGCTTCGTAATGCTGGCTCAGCGTTTTCTCGGCATTCTTTCGAAGAATATTACTAATGGGCGGCATGCCGCGGGGGTAAATGTTATCACCTAAAAAGACCACTCCCGATGCTTCTTCAGCATCGAAATGCGATTTTAAGGTTTCTAAAACAGGATCTGGCCGGTTAAGGGAAATGTTGCCTGTGTCGCCTATTAAATATAAGTCGAATGCAACTTTAGGCTGATCTTCAGTCATTGTTTGCTAACACGCCACTTTTTAGATTGTTGTGCAAATTACCACTTTGGATTTTTTTTATTTAAGAAAGCCGAGAGGCCTTTTTTATAATCATCGGTCAAGCGCGCCTTAGCATTCACTTCTGCTGCATAAGTCATGGCTTCATTAAAAGATTGACCCTGAAGTTTTGAGAGCAACTCTTTGGTGGCCTTAATCGATTGCCCAGAAGTACTTATAGCCAGCTTATCCGCGTAAGCGTAAACAGCATCGTTTATATTCGCTTTATCTTCTATAAAATTTACCAACCCGTACTGAAAAGCTGCGTTGGCATCGATTAGTTCGCCGCTAAACAGCAATTGCCTGCAACGACCCTCGCCGATTTTTTTGAGCAACAAACCGGCAACCATTGCTGGCACAAAACCAATCTTGACTTCAGTGTATCCAAAAACAGCTTCGGGAACAGCGAATACGATATCACAAGCCGAAACAAGTCCGCAACCGCCTGCAATAGCTTTGCCACCAACTTGTGCTATCACCGTTTTTTCAAACTTATAAATGGTGCTGAACAGCAGCTTTAATCGATTTGAATCCTCAAGATTGGCTTCGTAAGTATTTTCCTGTAATTGCTGAAGGTAAGCAAGATCCGCGCCTGCACTAAAATTTTCACCTGAGCTTTTAAGAATGACAACCTTTGTTTGCTTATTGGTATGAATTTTTTTAAACGTCGAAATTAACTCTGAAACCAGTTCCGGGTTTAGTGCATTATGCTTCTCGGGACGATCAAGCGTAATGCTGGCTATCTTATTACTAATTTCAAGCTGGATATACTTCATACAGGCTAATTCAAAGTTATACTATATGCCGGACTTTTCTTCAACACACGATAATTAAGAGATAAAGCAGAAGCTTCATTGGTCCATTTCTTGATATGATAATCAGAATTGGTTGCGTCTATAAGCAGCTCATCAAACTTCACAAATTTTACAACATCCTTCAAAACAACTTTAGGTCTGCCGGATAACAAAAGCACGTCTACCTTGGCCACTTTAGAAGGAAGCCTATGATCAAACCCCTTATCCCAAACCAGCATTCTCCAACCATCGAACATAAAAAAGTTCTTATCGCTGTAAAGAGAATTATTTTTAGTCTTATTATTGAGATTCAAAAACCGCACTTCACTTGCAGATGCTTCAACAGCTGCCTTAATTGAATAGTTAAGCGTTTTGTCGGCGCTATCAAGATCAGAATAGATCCAAGCTTTGCTTCCGCTGAAAAAACTAAAAGCTACATTCTTCCGAAGTGTATAAAACGTAATGTTTTTCCTCTCTCCGGTAGAAACCGAATTGAAAGATTGAATACTTACCAGCATTAGTAAAAGCACAAGAGACACAACCAGTATTGGCTTGTTTCGATACTGCAAAGCGATACATAAACCGATTATAATCGCACTCATAGTTAAGTAATAAGCAACACCATGATAACTGGATAGATTCGCATAGGGCAATTGTTCGATATAGAACAACCCTTTATTCATCCAGGTAATACTGCTTTCCAATCCCAAGCCCATTAGTTTTAAAACGCCAGTCCATGGAATCAATAGAAACAAAATTCCCGCGTACATAATTACGATTACCGGCAACACAATTAATAAATTACTGATAAGAAAATAAACCGGAAACTGGTGAAAGTAATACATGGCCAGTGGAAATGTAGCCAATTGCGCTGCGCAGGAAAGTGCCGAGTAACTCCATATTTGATCGGCGAGCCAGTTCTTTACATAAAATAGGTGATAGATTTTGGGATACAGATAGATCAACCCTAACACCGCCATGTACGATAATTGGAACCCTACATCAAGTAAAAAATACGGATTGTAAAGAAGCAGAAAAACGGCCGAGATCGCTAGAAGATTATAAGAGTTGCTGCTTCTGTTTACCGCTTTACCAAAAACAAAGAACTTAACATCACCGCTGCTCTGCAAACGGATGGCGAAAAGCCGGTTACCAAAGCATAAAACCAGATGATGGAAATAATCAGGGCCGCCCTGAAAATTCTTAAATTTCTGCTGCGATCCATAAACCATAGTAAACGACCTAAAATGATAAAGACTATTGCGACATGCATGCCTGAAACTGAAAGCACATGCATAGTGCCGGTTTTAGAATAGGCACTTAAAACCTGCGGACTCAGTTCGGCTTTGTATCCTAAAATTAATGTAGAAGCTACAGAAGCAGCTTCTTTATCGGAAATGTATTTATTAAACTTCATGACCAGGTTCTTCCGGAAAGCCAGTGCCTGCTCGATAAAGATATTTGATTGACGGGTGGGCAGAACGCCTATTTGAGTTTCATCGGTAAATACCTGATGAAAAACACCCCTGTTAGCCAGGAAACTTTTGTAATTGAATTCATAAGGATTGTAAGGCGGCTCAACTTCTTTGTACAACGCTGGCAATAACAGTTCATCCCCATACAGGTATGGATGTTTAGAATCATTCAGTTTTAAGGCCACCAAAAGATTTCCGCTTTGCGGGATGAATGAATTATGTATCAACCCCCGCTCCACCCTGCCCTCGAATCGCAGAATATCGCCGTTTAATTTAGGCTCGGAGTTTACTGAGACAACCAACGCTTCGTTTTGAAATTTGGAAAAGTGAGTCGGGGTATCACGCTGATTTTTGTTTAGCGTTAAAGCCATCCCAATAAAGAAAATAAACAATTGCACCAGCGAGCCCAGCTTCCCGCGGTGTAAGTAAAGTTTAAATTCACTATAAAAGACTACGCAAAACCAAATTCCCAGAAATAAAAGTAGCGACGTTAAAAACGTTGCTTGGACGGCAAACGAAGCTGGAGGCAGAACCATCGCCGCTACAATGCCCAATACTAGCGGCAGCAAAAGCCGCACAAAGACCAGTTCTTCTTTTTGTATCAGCTTCATCTAAACTGGTATCTGAGCTGAAGTTTAATATCAGATTTTTTATTCCCGGCAATCTCTTCCAAGCCCGAACCAATTGTTTCCTGGTCGGAGTAATAGGTGGCGGCGTATTTGAACCAGATATCCATTTTCTTGTTGATTCGGTAGCGGGTATTTACATAAAACCGCGTGCCTCTATGCTGATATAGGGGCATCGAATAACTGTACAAAACATCATTTTCGTACGCATACAAGCGCGAATTAAAACCCGGTGTGTCAAAAAGAGCAAAGCGTATATTTCCCGAAAGCTTAGAGACCATCGGATTATAGATAATATCCTGAAAGATCAAATGCCCGTGTTCTACCAAAACGCTCTTCTTATATTCAACCAGTTCAACCCTGTTTCTTATCTGAAAAGCATCTGATATTTTATAAGATAATTCAAATCGATAGTTCTGTTTTCGCACCTCACTCAAAAAATCCACTACTTGTTCTTCGTCATTGTTCTCTTCTTTACTCTCCAGTTTATACCGAAAAATTGCGTTTAGCTTTTTTGTGGGAGAATAAGAAAACTGTGAAAGAAGCTCGTATCCGGATGACGGGGCATCAACTCTATACCTTAACCAAGGAAATTTGAAGAGATCAGCGTAGAAATTGAATTCCATTTTCCGGCTTGGTGATATTACAAGTCCAGTATAAAATCCCTTTTCATTTACTGCGTTAGAACCTTCCGAAACAGCCTGGTTAAAAAATGAATGGTAATTCCTTTGATAGTTTCTTTGAAAACCGATAAGAGAGACTGACTTGGAAAGACTGGCTAATATGCCATTCAGGGTGGCAAAGCCACTGTTAAAACTATGTGCCGACTCACCGAAAAGGTAGAAATTACGCCAGTTGTAATTATAGTATAAGCTGACATTCGCTAGTTTATCGCCCGCAAACTCATTTATTTTATAAGGAGCTACACTGCTTCCAAAAGCATAATTGAATTGTGTTTGATAAGCTGTTGCTCCCAAACGGAAACTTTTATTCGTGTATTGAATATTTCCGCCATAAACCAGTTGAGTAATATCGTTTCGATGATCGATTTCATTTGCCGTTCGGTGTAAACCTGTATAATTTATGGAAGAAATATTCTGCGCACTGGTATCATCGGTTAATGTTCCATCCAGATACCTCATCGAAACAAAAGGTGTAATATCAAATTTCTTTAAACGAATAGTGCTTGCCACACCCCTTAAAAAAAGCATTTCATTAGTAGAACTATATGGCTTTAAGCCGATGTTGTTTTTAGTGATACTTGCTACGGCAGCACCTTTGCCAAAACTCAAACCCGACCACATGGTTAATCCCTGTCCGAATTGAAGCGAGTAATCGCCTACGATGATTTTTTGAATAACGCCCTTACTTTTATAACTGATATTACCGGAATAAAAATCAAACCCTCGTTTTTGTGCTCCGGCGAAAAACGCCTCGCCTGCATCTTTTTCCATGGTTAGCGAAGCAGAAAGTGTTTGTCCGAAATGATATTTGTAACGAGTTAGAAACCGTTGCGGGTCACCTGCATAACGAGAACTCGCATTGCCCTCTCGCAAATATCCGGCTGTCTTTTGCAGAGCTTGAGCAAACAATCCGATAATCTCGCTTTCTCCTGCTCGAAGACTTTTCCGGTTTACACTTGCCAGGGAATTAAATTCATTGAGCGTACAAAAAGGTAAAATCGCTTTGATTGTTTCAGTGTTCAGCGCCTCAATTGACTGCAACTCCAGCAGATCTATAAATTTCCCATTCTCGGCTTTGTGTTTTAGAAGTTCTTGAATTTGAATTGGTGATAAAACGACCAACTCATGCAATTGCTCTGCGGAAGCAGAATTTAAGTTAAGCGGATTTTTGCTATAATATGTTAACCGTTCATACATCTCTGAGTAATCAAAATCCTCATTTGTGTTTTCGGCGAAAGATTCGATTATCTGTTCAATAACCCGGTTACTTTCCGTCTGGCACTTCGGTGTAAAATAGCTCAGCAAGAGAATTCCTAAAATTAAAGGTCGTTTAAAACTCATAGCTTAACGCTATTTGCGGAGACACGCCAAGTTGAGGATGAGTTGAAGCACCGGCATCAACTTTTAAATCTTTAAGCTGATAACCTATGCCTGCAAACTGCCTGAAAGGATTAAGACCAAGTCCGCCACGGATTGCAACAGCATCTATAAAGGAATATTCCATGCCACACCTAAAATCGGCTTCCGAGTTGAGTGCCTTGATAAAGCCACTATTTAATAAAATCTTATTTGACAATAGATATGAGGCGCCAAACTCCAGCACAACCGGAATCGTGGTATTAACCTCTGCGTTAAAACCGCTTCTGTTTGGATTTGAAAAATGAGTACCAATGGTTATCCTTTTGTCAAAACGATATTGCAGACCACCCTCTACCGAAATAGTACGCGCACTTCCATACTGCAATATCTTAACCTGATGAACATTAAAGTTTAAAGCCGCTGACAATGCATCGCCAAATCGTTTGGCATAGGTGAACCCAATTTTCTGTTCACTGTAAGCCGAGAAGCCATAATTTTGAAAGCTTATCCCAAGAATATTTCGCCCTGTTGAATAGGCTACAACAGCAGACTGTGTACTTAATTCCTGATTTAAATAACTGTTTTGATAGCAGGCAGAGGCAGTGAAATTTTTAATCTCTGAGACACCTGCTTGATTAGATTGTAAGCTCCAGACATCCTGTAAGGCAACTCCAGTATTACCCATAGCTGTGATGCGTGGGCCCAGATTCATTTCCTGGGAGTATAAAAAAGTGGTAAAGCCAAAAAGCATGAACAAAGCACTTAGGTAGAAACGCTTCATGCCGTAAATTATAAATTTTTAAATTAAAATGAAATATTTCTCCTTTCCTGCGTTACATTTAGTCAAGCTGGACATCAAACTTGGCAAAAACGATAATATGAAGAAAATAATTTTAAGTGCCGCATTTGCACTATTGGCAACCTGGGGTTTTGCCCAAAAGAAAATAAAGGAAGGCAGCATCACCTACCAGGTAAAATATGAATTACCGCCTAACATGCAACAAATGAAAGCGATGTTTCCAGAAGTGATTAAAGTTTATTTTAAAGGGGATTCCTCTTCGTCTCAAAATAAAACCGGAATGGCCACAAGCACATTCATCATGAATCCGAAGACAGAATTTCAGCGTTTACTCCTCGATGTACCCATGATGGGTAAGAAATTTTCTGTTCGGTTTACGCCGGATGATATCGAAACGATCAAAGAAGGTTTTCCCGCTTTCACCCTTACTGAAGGAACAGAAAGCAAAACCATTGCATCCTATACCGGTAAAAAATACACGGTTACCGACAAAAAATCCGGTCAAACATCGGATGCTGTATTCACCAAAGAAATTGATATTCCTGCAAACTCCTTAAGTTTTCTTTTCGACAAAAAATATGGCTTTCCGTTAGAGTTTACATCCTCACAGCAAGGGATAGCGGTTAGGGCGATTGTAAAGGAAGTTAAAGAAGAGAAAGTTCCGGCCGGAATATTCTCGGCATCAAATGATTATGAGGAAATTACTTATTCCCAATTACAAGGTATGATGGGCGGACGTAAATAATATAAATTTGTCTTAAAAAAGGCTCCTCTTGATTTGTCTAGAGGAGCCTTTTTTTGTGCAATATCCTTGGCATTTTCATAATTTAGCTTTTCGAAAAAGGAATAGATTTGGATTATTTAAAAGGGTTAAATCCTTCACAACAAGAAGCAGTAGAGCAAACGCATGGGCCGGTAATGATTGTGGCGGGTGCCGGTTCGGGTAAAACTCGTGTAATCACTTGTCGCGTAGCACATCTAATAACAAAAGGCGTTGATCCATTCAATATATTGGTATTAACCTTTACCAATAAGGCGGCTAAAGAAATGCGCGAGCGTATTATGAAAGCTGTTGGCCCTGAGGCTAAAAATATTTGGATGGGAACTTTTCACTCGGTTTTCGCCAAAATATTACGGGTAGAGGCAAATAAGATTGGGTATCCGAACAACTTTACCATTTACGATACTGATGATAGTAAAAGCCTGATCAGGGCCATACTTAAAGAGCAGCAATTAGACGATAAGCTTTATAATGCCAATTTCGTTTATAACCGCATCTCATCAGCCAAAAATAATCTGATCTCCCCTGCTGAATATTTGAAAAACGAACATATTCAGTCGGAGGATTTTTCGACCGGTCGGGGCCGGATGGGAGAAATCTACCAGTTTTACACCGCACGTTGCTTTAAAGCAGGCGCGATGGATTTTGACGACTTGTTGTTTAAAACCAATGTTTTGTTACGGGAGCACCCGGAAGTACTTTACAAATACCAAAATAAGTTTAAATATTTAATGGTTGATGAGTACCAGGATACCAACTATTCGCAATATCTAATTGTGAAAAAGCTGGCGGCAATCCACGAAAATATTTGCGTTGTTGGAGATGATGCCCAAAGTATTTACGCTTTTCGCGGAGCTAATATTCAGAACATCTTAAACTTCGAAAAAGATTATCCCGACCTTAAGGTCTTCAAGCTGGAGCAAAATTACCGTTCGACCCAGAACATCGTAAATGTTGCCAACAGCATTATCGCTAATAATCAGAATCAGCTTAAAAAAACTGTTTTCTCTGAAAATGAGACTGGTGATAAAATAAAAATAGCACGGGCATTTAGTGATAATGAAGAAGGTAAAATCATTGCCGAAGGGATTGCCCAGGAACGGGCGGTAAAAGGTTATAATTACAATGACTTTGCAATCCTTTATCGTACAAATGCCCAATCGAGAGCAATGGAAGAGGCTTTGCGTAAATTGAATATTCCCTATAAAATTTATGGTGGTCTGTCGTTTTATCAGCGAAAAGAAATTAAAGACCTGATTGCTTACTTCCGTTTAACGTTCAATCCGAACGATGAAGAAGCATTAAAACGGGTAATCAATTATCCGAGAAGGGGAATTGGCGACACCACCATCGAACGAATTATCATCGCGGCAGACAAAAACGACATTACTTTATGGGAAGTAATTGTCGAAGCAAACAAATACCTCGATCCTCGAAGTGCGGGCTCTGTAAGCAATTTTGGGACTATTGTTCAAAGCTTCCAGGTGTTGGCAAAAACACACTCGGCTTACGATTGCGCGTTGCATATCGCTCAGCATTCGGGCTTGCTTAAGGATTTGTATGATGACAAATCGGTTGAAGGTCTAAATCGTTACGAAAACATTCAAGAGCTTTTAAACGGGATTAAGGAATTTACCGAGCGTGAAGACATTGAAGAAAAAGGCCTTGATATTTTCATGCAGGATATTGCCCTTTTGACTAATGACGACAACGATAAGAATCCAAACGCAGATACGGTTTCATTAATGACCATCCACTCGGCAAAAGGTCTGGAATTTAAAAACGTGAATATCGTTGGATTGGAAGAAAATCTTTTTCCTTCTCAAATGTCGCTAAACTCACGTGCAGATCTTGAAGAAGAACGTCGTTTATTCTATGTAGCCATCACACGGGCTGAGAAGAAGCTCACCATTTCATACGCAACGTCGCGCTATCGTTGGGGAACGTTAACCAGTTGCGAACCCAGTAGATTTATTGACGAAATTGAGCCGAAGTATTTAGAACTTGATTTTAAACCTCAGCAGAAAACCGGGAATCCTTTTTTTACTGAAGAGAAGAGCTCATGGAGCCGACCAACAGGTGGTGATACTTTTTCTAAACCGAAACCGGCAACAGTTAAAACTACTTCTATATTACCTAAAGCGCATGTTCCGAGCGAAGGATTCGCCGCATCAGATACCTCAAACCTTCAAGTAGGTATGGATGTTGAGCATGAACGGTTTGGATACGGAAAAGTAATCAACATAGAAGGCAACAAACCCGACTTAAAAGCAGTAATATTTTTCAAAGAATTAGGACAGAAGCAACTTTTACTTAAATTTGCAAAACTTCGTATAGTATCGTAAATTCCAAAACTTTACAGAAACCACGATTTTTGGCTGGGAATTCCCATTAAATAGCCACGAAGACTCTAAGACATAAAGTAATTGTACTTAAAATAATCTCCAGAAGAAGCTAAGACTAACACGCAAACTTTGCGCCTTTGTGTCTTCGTGGCAAAACAAATAAAACATGACATTTGATTATAATACATCCAGGAAAAAGCTCATCCTGGCAGAGTACGGCAGAAATGTGCAAAACATGGTGGCCTATATCTGTACTTTGGAAACCAAAGAAGAGCGCAACCGCCATGCTCAGGTAGTGATTGACCTGATGGGTTTTCTCAACCCTCACTTACGTGATGTGGCTGATTTCAAGCATAAATTGTGGGATCATCTTCACATCATATCCGATTTTAAGATTGATGTAGATTCTACATACCCCAAACCGGCACCGGATGCTATTCATTTTAAGCCAGCTCCGCTAGCCTATCCGCAACAGCGAATTCGTTTTAAGCACTATGGTAAAACGGTTGAGCTAATGATCAAAAAAACAAAGGCGATCGAAGATCCGCAACGCAGGCAGGCAATGATTCAGTCGATTGCAAACTTTATGAAGATGGCTTACGTTACCTGGAATAAAGATACTGTTGCCGACGAAACCATTATCAGCGATTTAAAGGCCTTATCAAACGGGGAACTTGTATTAGACGAGAGCTTTAGTTTACATAAAATTGAAGTTAGGCCAAATGCTCCGGGCGTACGACAAAAAAGCGGCACGGCTAATGGCAACAGCAGCAACGGAAATAACAATAATAAACCACGTCAAAACAGTAACAATAATAATGCTTCCAGGAATCAGGGCAATCGTCCGAAAAGCACAGGGAAACGATATTAATTAACCTTTACCGCTCTAACATTATAATCCATGAATGCATTTGAAATTCACGGCGGCAAACCGCTGAAGGGAGAAATCATCCCCCAGGGGGCCAAAAACGAAGCTTTACAAGTAATATCAGCGGTTCTATTAACTCCTGAAAAAGTCACGATCAGCAATATCCCGGATATTGTTGATGTAAATAAACTGATAGCGCTTCTTGGCGATTTGGGAGTTAGCATTGAACGTATCAATAAAGACACTTACACTTTCGAAGCGAAGAACATCAATCTCGAATTCTTCCAATCTCAACAGTTTAAAACTAAAGGTGGCAGCTTAAGAGGTTCCATCATGATCGTTGGGCCACTGCTTGCACGGTTCGGCCGGGCGGCAATTCCAAAACCAGGTGGCGATAAAATTGGGAGAAGACGACTTGATACGCATTTTTTAGGTTTTGAAAAGCTTGGCGCGAAGTTTAATTACAATGCCGACACAAGCTTTTTTGATGTTGACGCCACCAACCTTCAGGGAACCTACATTTTACTCGATGAAGCCTCTGTAACCGGAACCGCAAACGTGGTAATGGCGGCAGTTCTGGCAAAGGGAACTACTCAGCTTTATAACGCAGCTTGCGAGCCGTATCTTCAGCAGCTTTGTAAAATGCTTAACCGCATGGGTGCCAAGATTTCGGGAATTGGTTCAAATCTTTTAACCATTGAAGGCGTTACCGAATTGGGCGGAACAGAACACAGACTGCTTCCTGATATGATCGAAATCGGTTCTTTCATTGGTTTAGCCGCCATGACTGAATCTGAAATCACCATTAAAAATGTTTGTTTTGAAGAGCTGGGTATTATTCCCAACGTTTTCAGAAGATTAGGGATCAATTTTGAGCTCCGCGGCGACGATATATATATTCCATCTCAATCGCATTACGAGATTGACACATTTATAGATGGTTCAATTTTAACTATTTCTGATGCGCCCTGGCCGGGCTTTACGCCGGACTTATTGTCGATCATTCTTGTTGTGGCAACACAGGCTAAAGGGAATGTGATGATTCATCAAAAGATGTTTGAGAGCCGTTTATTCTTTGTTGATAAACTGATAGATATGGGTGCCCAGATTATTCTTTGCGATCCGCACCGTGCAACGGTTATGGGTTTAGATAAGCAAGTTAAACTTCGCGGTATTGAAATGACATCGCCCGATATTCGGGCCGGAGTTTCGTTACTTATCGCGGCTTTATCAGCCAGTGGAACATCAGTTATTCATGCCATTGAACAAATTGAGCGCGGCTATCAGGATATTGATATTCGTTTAAGAGCGCTAGGGGCGGATATTAAGCGGATAGATGCGATGCCAAAATCGCATTAGCGAATGAAACGCTACTAGCGTAAAATCTTTGTATTTATTAACCCTAATAGGCGAATTATTTAGCTTAAAATAACTCTCCGAAAGTTTTTCTTACGGAGAGTTATCACGAATAACTTATTTGTAACGATAGATTTTTCGTCTTGCTATTTTCTAAGTTTACCACTTCACTCCAGTTCTTAATTGCAAACTGTAAAATCGCTCTCTTAATATCGTACAACCCTGCCACTGCCGCTAATTTCTGATTCTATTGTTGGGTTTCCGGTGTAATAAGTACTTCCGCTTCCACTTATTTTAACTTTTAAGTGGTCTGTTGCATTCACTTTGGCTTCTCCACTTCCTGAAATAAAAACTTTTGTACGCTGGCTTTTAATGTTTAGCAAATCGGCTCTGCCCGAACCTGAGATTGTAACATCCACTTCATTTCTATCGAAACCACCATATACCTGAATGTCACCTGATCCGCTTACTATACATTCAAAGTAATCCTGAGCGGGGAAACTCCCATTTATCGAAATTTTTCCACTTCCACTAAGGTCTGCACGTCGAATTACAGGCATCGTCACATACACTTCTAAGTCGTCATTTCTCACATTAACTTTCTCATAACTGAGGTTAAGATTGCCGTTTATAATTTGTGTACGGTAAGCCGGAATAAGATTAGAAGATCCGCGGAGTTCTACCCTATAATCCGAGCCATAATTTACATGGATGTGCTTGGAGCCACTGTTTAACACACCGGAGAAATTGCCCAGATTACGAACTTCCGTTACTATTCGTCCATTGCCTTCTAAGCGTTCCTTGCTGCATGAGCTAAACAGAACAATTGTGGTCACGATTAATACTACACGTAATGTTTTCATGATTTACTTATTTAATGATTAAAAATTATGTTAACTCTGGCATTACTTCTGCATCCAAACTCTGGAGGCCGCCATTTCACTATATTGATTGCCAGTACTGGTTTTTCAGTATAGTTAACCGCTTTGGTGTGAGGGTGAGAATTTTAATTCCTATTATTTATATACCAAAAACTATTTCTTCGGTTTAAAATTAAAATAAGCGCTTACTCCTGCCCTGACTGTAAAGTTCGCATCTAGATAAGGATTACCCGCTACCCAGCCTTGCGTTTTACCCTCTACTTCTAAATACGGCTGCCAGGTTTTGCCCTTTGGAGAGCGTAACTGCGCATAAATCAACCCTCCGGCCCGACCTTTGTCAGTATAGAATTGCTGATTTTCGGGTTGTAACCATAACATGGTACGCAAAGTAAGAGGCAGAGTCTTGTTTGATAATTTGAGCGGAAGGTCCACCAATTGAGCATCTACGCCCGGGAAAAAGTGATCTTTGTTTTGATAGCCGTGCCAGGTGAGCAAGATGTTCTTGTCTTTCATTTTTAGGAACAAATCCCCTCCTAAATCATAACCGAAGGAAGTTAAGAAGTGGCGGGCCGCAAAATTAAAAGATAAGTTATCATTCACTTTAATACTGCTAATTCCTAGCAGGTGCGGTGAAAGGAAGTTCCAGTATTGCATCCGGCCCATCTTTCGTAAGTAATCAAGTTCTTCAGAAGTAAGTTGGCTTAGTTTTAAATAACGGGCAATGCCAACTCCATTGGGAGCAATGCCTCTATCATTATAAGGTTGGTTCGGGCGGAACAACTCGTAGGTATAGGTAGTGAAGTCATCGCCATTAAAGTCCCGGCTTTCTACCGTAGGTAGATCGTTGAAAACATCCTGCACTAGCACATCATAATCCTTATCCTTGGTTTGGTTCGCGTAGTTGACTATGTAATTGGTTAATAGTACGGAAAGACCAATATTGGGATAACGGGTCTTGTAAAAGAAGTTTTGCTTCTGCATGTTTCTGAGGAATAGGTACTGTGCTTCAATGCCTGCCGTATGCACCCGTACCAACTCAGCCGGAAACCGTGCTTTCATATAAGCTAAATCCTCATCCTTTACATGAGTTACCTGGTAATTGCCTTTGTCCCAGAATTCGTCGAAACTGGATACCCCCCTTACAGTAAGTGGTACACGGTGAAATTCTTCGTGCGCATACCCATTGCCAAAAGGCAGATAATAGGATAACAAGTAATCAGGACCTAAGGCTGTGATGTTCGCCAAAGCCCGATTCAATAAACGCTTGCGCCAGTTGGTGGGCTTAATCCATTTATCCCAGAGTAGGTTATTGACAAAGTAGCCAGTGCCATGTAGATCTTCCGCAACGGCTAACAGTTGTCGCATGCTTAGGCTATTGTATTTAGAGAAATACACTTTCCTGTAATCTGTCCCGGTAACGGGCGCATCATTACCGGCCGGGCGATTAAACCTGCGGTTGGCATTCATTTGAGCAGCCTGATTTAGGAAAGGAAAGTCTACCAGTGGAAAGTCCAGGGTGAGTCTGTACGTGGTGGGGATACTGTCACTGTGGGTTTGTGCCTTAATATGGCCTCGATAGTTCGCAGCAATGTTGCCGGTTGGGATACTATCACTTTGGGTTTGTGCCTTAGTGAATGTGTGTCCCCAAAAGAATAACAATAACAACAACCATACGCGGTTGGATGAGAAGATGCCCAGCAACACAGCCGGAACTTTGATCGTAATATTAGTAGAAAAAGGATTTTGCTCAAACGTTTTCATAAACTGATTCTTAACTTTGGGTGCATAGATTCTTAAGGATTCACACAAAATTGGTACATTTATCAGTAGCAATCGTCCGGATGCTTCTAATCGGACACATTAGTAGGTGTAATAGAGCCGGCTAGAGGCATCAAGACCTATTGGTTAGTTTTACTACTCCTTTAACTCTCAAACATCTTTTGCAAATTCAGAGGGAGAACAGCCGGTGAATTCCCGGAAGGCTTTATTAAAAGTAGACTTTGATTTAAATCCGGCTTGGTAAGCAACGCCTAAAATATTGTATTTGTGAAGAGAATCTCTCAGAAGATGCTTGCTTTCTTCAACACGGTAGCCGTTCACGTACTTATAAAAGTTACCTCCAAAGCCTTCGTTAAGAATTTGTGAAAGATGTTTGGGGTTAAACTGAAGCTGATCGGCCAAGGTAATTAAGGTGAGATTACTATCTAAATAGGGTTTTGATTGACGCATGTGTTGCTCTGTCTGTAACATGAGACGTTTTATATCGTCTTCCGTCAATGTAGAATTACGATACCGAACTCTGGCCTCATCCCGAATGATGGGCATGACCGTGACCGTACTTATTCCCTCAAAAACATACTCTTGTGTAACAGCATAATAGGCTATCCAATAAGTGAAGAAGAGCAATGCGACAACCGATAAATAGACCGGCGTTTGAAAGTTGTAACTAAACGCAATTTGGTTGCATAACACCCAAATCAAAAAAAGCCCGGCTGAAGCTAGCAGCAAGTTACGCAGCCACTGTAGTTGCCTATTCTCTACTGAAGACAATAACTCCTTAACCGTGCGACGATGCCGAGCAAGTAAGCAGTAACACATAATCTCGTAGAGGAGCACTTGACCAATTTTATAATAATGCGCCAAAAATTGATTTGGAATATGCATCCTATTGTCGTCCTTAATGAAAGCAACTTTGGCAGAAGCATCACTGGTGAAAAAATCCCATTGTATCAACAAATAAAGCACAAGGGATGATAAATGCAACAGGTGAACGGGCCGGAAGCTAAAATCGGGACGTGTTTGCAAAAGAATGTAAAAATAAAGTAAAGGTCCCAGAAGCAAGGTAAGAAAACCATCATAGTCGTATAAATGAGGCATCCATTCGAAGAAATGGTTTTCGTAAAGAATATCGCTGACGTAACTGGCACCAAGAAGAATCAAGAACAATCCAAGTGCCCCATTTGCCTGACGATTACACATTTTCTTCAAGCTAAACAGCAGCAAAGATGTGGTGGATAAGCTACCCACGGCCAGTATAATACAAAGCGAATGAAAATTAATCTGGATACTCATCTCCGAATACAAATTTGCTGTGTAAGATAGCGATAGTCCATACAACCGCAGTAGCTAGAAATTTTGAAACCCTACCTTGATATCTGAGATATTTTAGAGTAAATCTCATTAAGAAAATACTTTTCAAAACTTCTGGAAGTTTGGATCTAAACCGATATCGCGTTGATGATATCGAACTGGGTAATAATCTCAAGCTTTCTATACTCATCCTCAACCATTACCGCAGTGTTTTCTTTATTTATTAGAGTAGAGATTTTATCAATAGACGTATCCAGATCGACTATTGGAAAAGGTTTTGTCATAATCTGAGTTATAGGCTTACCCTTTATCTCAGGATCTTCAAACAAGCAGGCATAGATATCGCTTTCAGCAATCTTACCTACTATCATCTCGTTTCGGGTAACCGGAAGCTGAGAAATATTTAAACTTTTTAAAGTATTTAATGCCTCTAAAATGGTTTTATCCGATTGTATCGTTACCATTTTTTGGCGCTTTCGATTATTCAATATACTTCTTGCGGTGAGCTTTTCATCCTTTAAAAACCCCCGCTCTCGCAGCCAGTCTTCATTATACATCTTACCTATATAACGTGTACCATGGTCATGAATGATCACAACTACAACATCACCTTCTTTAAGCTGATCTTTTAGTTGAAGCAATCCGGCAACAGCAGCACCAGAAGAATTCCCTGCAAAAATGCCTTCCTTCAAAGCAATCTCGCGGGTCATCAACGCAGCGTCTTTATCGGTCACCTTTTCAAAATGATCAATCACAGAAAAGTCTACGTTCTTGGGTAAGAAATCCTCTCCAATACCTTCGGTGATATAGGGATAAATTTCATTTTTATCGAAAACGCCTGTTTCCTTATATTTCTTAAATACTGAACCGTAAGTGTCAATTCCCCAGCACTTGATAGCAGGATTTTTTTCTTTCAGATATTTTCCAGCGCCCGAAATCGTCCCGCCTGTACCAACCCCAACTACCAGATGCGTAATCTTTCCTTCCGTCTGTTCCCAAATTTCCGGGCCAGTTTGCTCGTAATTTGCTTTAGTATTGGATAGATTATCGTATTGATTCGCTTTCCAGGAATTGGGGATTTCACGCTCTAAACGTGAAGCAACAGAATAGTATGATCTTGGATCCTCCGGTTCAACGTTCGTAGGACAAACAATCACTTCCGCACCAAAAGCTCTTAAAGTATCAAACTTTTCCTTCGATTGCTTATCTGTAGATGTGAAAATGCATTTATAACCCTTAATCGCTGCCGCGATGGCCAGGCCCATCCCGGTATTTCCTGATGTTCCTTCGATTATGGTTCCGCCTGGCTTTAACAAGCCCGCATTTTCTGCATCAAGAATCATCTGCAAGGCCATGCGATCCTTAATGGAGTTCCCCGGATTGGTGGTTTCAATCTTGGCTAAAACAGTTGCTTTAACTTCTTTTGTAATCTTGTTAAGTTTAACAAGAGGGGTGTTTCCAATAGTTTCAAGGATGTTATTGTACCACATGTTTGATCGTATAAAAACCAAAGTAAACTTAAGCTTATTATCGGCCTTATGCTAGAGCTATACTAAAATTTCAAGTGCTTTACGGTAAGCCCGTTGTTGATTAACTGCTTCAAAGATTCGATACCGACTTTAAGATGTGTTTCAACATATTGTTCGGTTACTTTTGAATCACTATCAGCGGTTTTAACACCTTCCGGAATCATAGGTTGATCGGACACAAGCAGCAAGGCACCGGTAGGGATTTTATTCGCGAAACCAGCAGTAAAGATCGTAGCGGTTTCCATGTCGATTGCCATGGCCCTTAACTTTTTCAGGTATTTTTTAAAATCTTTATCATGCTCCCAAACGCGCCTGTTGGTAGTGTAAACGGTTCCCGTCCAGTAATCTCTTGATAAATCTCTGATAGTAGTTGATATCGCCTTTTGTAAAGCAAAAGAGGGTAATGCGGGCACCTCTGGCGGGAAGTAATCGTTCGATGTCCCTTCACCTCTTATTGCTGCAATTGGTAAAATCAAATCACCAATGTTATTATTCTTTTTTAAGCCACCGCACTTTCCAAGGAAAAGAACTGCTTTCGGCTTTATGGATGATAATAAATCCATCATCGTTGCGGCCAGCGGGCTACCCATCCCGAAATTGATAAGGGTGATGCCACCCGCAGAAACACTTTGCATAGGCTTGTCCAGGCCCATGATCGGAGCATCATTATTCCACTCTGAAAAGAGTTGCAGGTATCTGGAGAAATTAGTCAGCAGGATGAAATTAGTAAACTGATCGAGGGAGCGGCCGGTATACCGTGGGAGCCAGTTTTTAACAATTTCCTCTTTTGTTTTAAGCCCTTTCTTTACAGGTGATTCCACTTCCCTGATCTTCTTGGCACTTTTAACAATTTCCGGATCTTGCTTTACCTCTTTTTCTTCATTCATAAATCTGACCTATACAAAAAACCCTCCGCTTAAGGCGGAGGGCTGTAATTAAGCTACTTTTAACTTCTTAATATCCGACTTGGCGAACTTATCTCTGGCATAATCCAGAGTAATATAAAGCTCTTTATCATGATTCTTATCGGATGGCATTTCAAACATCGCATCAATCATAATTGCTTCGCAGATTGAACGCAAGCCTCTTGCTCCAAGTTTATATTCCATCGCTTTATCAACAATGAATTCTAATACTTCTTTCTCAAATTCAAGCTTAACACCTTCAAACTCAAACAATTTTGTATACTGACGGCTAAGTGAATTTCTGGGCTGTGTTAAAATATTCAATAAGGCTTCCCTATCCAGCGGGTTTAAACTGGTAATAACGGGCAAACGGCCAATCAACTCAGGAATTAAACCGAATGAACGCAAATCTTGAGGAGTGATATACTTATATAAATTTTTCATATCTATACTTGTATCCTCATCCTTATTGAATTTATAACCTACGGTTTGAGTTTTTAAACGGCTGGCGATTTTCTTTTCAATACCATCAAAAGCTCCACCGCAAATAAATAAAATATTATTGGTGTTCACCGCAATCATCTTTTGATCCGGATGTTTACGGCCTCCCTGAGGTGGTACATTTACCATGGTACCTTCTAAAATTTTCAACAAAGCTTGTTGAACACCTTCTCCGGATACGTCGCGAGTGATTGATGGATTATCGCTTTTACGAGCAATTTTATCAACCTCATCAATATATACTATACCACGCTCTGCAGCAGCTACATCATAATCGGCAGCTTGAAGCAAACGCGTTAAAATACTTTCAACGTCTTCGCCAACATAGCCTGCTTCTGTTAATACAGTAGCATCGCAGATACAAAACGGAACATGCAACACTTTAGCAATGGTTTTTGCCAAAAGTGTTTTACCTGTCCCAGTTTCGCCAACCATAATGATATTGGATTTCTCAATCTCAATTTCATCTTTGTCTACTTTTTGATTAAGACGTTTGTAATGATTATACACCGCCACAGACAATACTTTTTTTGCATCGTCCTGACCAATAACGTACTGATCCAAATGGGTTTTGATCTCCATTGGCTTCATCAGCGTTAAAGCCGATTGTGCAGTTTTATTTTTGCGGGTCGATAGTTCTTCGGATAATATTTGGTTTGCCTGGGCAACACACTTATCGCAGATATGGGCATCCAAACCTGCAATTAGCATTAAAGTATCCTGCTTACCAGAACCGCAAAAAGAGCATTTTATATCTTTACTCTTGCTCATTATTCTTTACCTCCACTTATACCAAGTACTTCATCAATCATACCGTATTCTTTGGCTTCGCTGGCTATCATCCAATAATCTCTGTCTGATGCCTTTTCTACCCACTCATAAGACTGACCTGAATGCTTAGATAATATTTCATACAATTCTTTCTTCAATTTAAGCATTTCTCTCAAATTGATTTCCATATCTGAAGCAACTCCCTGTGCACCGCCAGATGGCTGATGAATCATCACACGTGAATGTGGTAAAGCGGCTCTCTTCCCTTCTGCACCAGCGCATAGTAGAACCGCACCCATCGATGCCGCCATACCTGTACAAATTGTGGCCACATCTGGAGTAATGAATTGAATAGTATCGTATATCCCTAAACCGGCATAAACTGAGCCCCCAGGAGAATTAATATAAATCTGTATATCGCGTTTATTATCAGTAGACTGTAGAAACAGAAGTTGCGCCTGAATTATATTAGCATTCTGATCATAGATTGCATCGCCTAAAAAGATGATGCGATCCATCATTAAACGCGAAAAAACGTCCATTTGAGCTACATTTAACTGACGCTCTTCAATGATATAGGGTGTCATCGACTTTGGATAGTTTGATTCTACCCTGCCAATAAACTTATCTACATGCTGGCTACCAATACGGTGGTGTTTAACAGCATAATTACGGAATTCATTTTTATCAATATTCATCTCAATAGTTATACAGATTTATGGGTGGAAAGTTTAACTTAAATTTAATAAATCAATAAGAATTCTCTCCCTTTCGCGAATAAACAACCCCTAGTTTAACTCTATAAATTTATTGTAATCGATTTCCTTCTTGTCTAAAGTAATAACACTTTTTAAGTATTCAAATACTTTCTGGGCTTTAACTTCTTCAAACGTTCTGTTGGCGTTTTCCTTATTCTGTAAAAACTGAACAGTATACTGCGTTAGTTGCTCTTCAGGGAGTGCCTGTGGGCTATACATTCTGAATTGAGCATCTAGCTTTTGTTTGGCCGAAGCTAAAACATCCTCATATTTAATTTCAATCTTATTATCCTTAATGATCTTATTCTCAATTAACGTCCATTTAAGGTTCTTAGCAAAATCATTATAACCGTTTTCTAATTCTTCGGCAGTTATATTTTGATTTGTTTCCTTTAACCAACGTTTTAGAAAATCATCAGGCAATTCTAGTTTAACTTTATCTAAGCCATATTGAACCAAATCATTATGAAGTTTCTGATCAGCATTTTGCATCATCATAGCTTCAATCTCTTCCGTAACCTTTGTTCTGAATTGCTCTTCAGTAGTTACTTCACCATCCGGATAAATCTTATCAAAGAACTCCTGATTTAAATCAGCTTCCTCTAAACGGTTAATATTTTTAACGGTTAACCGGAATTTTGATTGTAGCTCTGCTGCATCTTCTTCAGGAATATTCAAAACCTTTGCAATAGCCGCTGCATCGTTATCAAATGCTTTTTTAAGATCTAATTCTACCACATCTTCAATTTTTAAACCGATTAACGACTTGCCTATTGCTTCATCCTTAACCGAATCTAACCTGATAGATGCCGTATTTGAAATACCTTCTTCAAATACAGAGCCATCAGGGGATAACTGTGCTAATTCTGCATACAACACATCATCTTCTGCCGAAACTTCAGGGTTTGTCATTTTGCCATAACTCTTACGAAGATTTTTAATTCTTGATTCAAGTGTTTCAGCGTCAGCTTTGATTTGATAAGCTGTTAATTTATCAGCATCCGACAAAGCAATTTCAAATTCAGGTGCTAAACCAAGTTCATAGTTAAACTCGAACTCATCATTATAATCCCAATTAAACTCTTTGCTGTTATCTACTTTCGGTAGCGGCTGACCTAAAACCTCAATTTTATTATCATTAATATAAGAAGTAAGAGAATCACTTAACAGATTGTTAATCTCATCTACCAGAATGCTTTTACCATACATTCTCTTAATGTGAGATGCAGGCACCATACCCGGCCGAAAACCCGGAAGCTTTGCTTTTTTTGCTTGCGTCTTAATCGCTTTTTCTACGCGCTCACGGTAATCATCTGGCTGGATTTTAACAGTAACAACTGAACTAAGGTTATTGATTTTCTCCTGGGTGATATTCATTATAAAATTATTTACGTTCGTATCTATACAAAAATTCCCCCCGATTTCTCGGAGGGAATGGTGTGCGGAAGAAGGGACTCGAACCCCCACGCCGTGAAGCGCCAGATCCTAAGTCTGGTGCGGCTACCAATTACGCCACTTCCGCATTAGGATTTTAACAGGACTGCAAAAGTAAGGTTTCTGCCGACATATCAAAACATTTTTTCATAAGAATATAATTTGTTTTTAATGGCTATGAAGCTATTAAGAGTGTTCATCTAAATTCGTGAGCGGCGTACTCATGATGGTCTGAGTTGATTTTAATATTAATAGCTATCGATAAAGCTATCAGATATTAAAGCACTCCGAACTCTTCACGGTATTGGTTTACGAGCTTTTGAATCTTATGATGAAGAACGCTTAAATCGAAAGGTTTACTCACAATATCATTCACGCCGGCATCATAGGCTTCCTGCAATTCTTCTTCCAATACAGCTGCCGAAAGCGAGATAATGGGAATATTATTCACACCGTCTGGCATGGTCTTTCTAATTCTACGTGTAGTTTCAAAACCGCCCATTACCGGCATATGCGTATCCATCAACACGATATCGAATGTAGTATCTTTAAGTGCTTCCAGAGCCAGTTCGCCGTGTTCTACTATCGTTACTTTCAGGTTCCAGCTGGTAAGAATTTTCTTAATCATAAACTGGTTGATCGTATTATCTTCCGCAACCAAGACTGATACATTATCAAATTTAGCTAAGTCGGCAGGATTAACGCGTGTGGTTTGCTTTTGGTTAGATGCAATTTCGTACCAGTTGCTGAAAGCAAACGTACTTCCTTTGCCAAACTCGCTGCTTACATGCAACTCGCCTCCCTTCAGCTCTACAAGCTTTTTAACAATTGATAAGCCTAAACCTGTACCACCGTATTTGTGATCAGTATCATCGTCAGCCTGTTCATAAGATTCGAATATTTTGCCAATCTTATTTTCAGGAATACCGATACCGGAATCAATTACACTGAATTTGAGTTTTATTCTTCCCTCATCTGATTCAAGCACGTTTAGTTTCAACACCACGGCACCTGCATCAGTAAACTTAATGGCATTAGACAATAAGTTTAAAAGAATTTGATTAAGGCGCATTGAATCCGCCATAATGAGCTGAGGAATTGTATCTTCAACGTCTACATCAATAGTAATTCCTTTTTCTTCAGCTTTATACTTAAGCAGATCTACAACCGATTTGCAGAGATTAGCTACATTGGTTTCTGTACGTACTATTTTAAACTTACCGGCTTCAATTTTAGAAATATCAAGAATATCGTTAATTACGCCCAATAATGCTTCGGAAGAAAGCTTTAAAAGATCGAGCATTCGGGTTTGCTCAGCATCGAGCTCAGTATTTTTAAGCAAATGAGCAAGTCCGAGAATACCGTTCAAGGGTGTTCTTATCTCGTGACTCATGTTAGCAAGAAAACGCTCCTTAATCTTCTTTCCCTTTTCAGCCTGATCACGGGCGATAATTAATTCTTCCTGATATCGCTCAAGCTCAACATTTTTATGCTTTATTTCAAGTTGGGTACGAACAAGATTAATTAATGAATCTACCTTGGCGTTAGTAATATAGGGATCCAGGGGTTTGTATAAATAATCTACGGCACCGGTCTCCAGACCTTTAACGGCATATTTTGTTTCAGTTGAAATGGCGGTTACAAAAACCACAAGAATGTCTCGGGTTTTAGGATTACTTTTTATAATATCAACCAGTTCAAATCCATCCATTTCTGGCATTTGAACATCGATTAAGGCAATAGAAATCTCATTCTGCCAACATAGCCTTAAAGCTTCATTTGGTGAAGTAGTTGTGATGATGTTGATATCATCGCGTTGTATAAGTGCTTCAAGAGCAATTATATTCTCGATTTTATCATCAACAATCAATATGTTAACCGGTTCAGTCATGATGCTACGTTGATGGTTGTTGCCAGAGTTTCCATAAATGAAAATATTTCTAAATTAGTTAATATCAAGTCTGCACTGCACCTATTAATTGCCGCTTCCGGCATCGTTCTCACTTCTGCACTATCGGGATTTTGTATTACTGTAAATCCCTGTTTTTGGTGTATGTAACAAATCCCTTCGGCACCATCGCTATTAGCACCTGAAAGAAGAATTGCGATAACCTGCTCATTATACACATCTGCCACACTTTGAAATGTAACATCAATGGATGGGCGCGAAAACATTACCGGTTCAGAACTATCGAGCGTTAATGATCCGTCAGGCTCTAACAAAAGATGGTAGTCTGAAGGAGCAAAATATACATTTCCCTTCTTCAACTGATCCTTTTCGCTCGCAACTTTTACCATTGCTTTCGACTTTGTATTCAATATTTCCTCAATAGAGGATTTATGTTTTCTACTGCGGTGTATTACTACGATAACCGGCAGTGGAAAGTTCTTTGGCAATTTTGCTATAATATCAAAAACCAACGCAAATCCTCCTGCAGAGCAACCAATAACAACAACTTTGGCCTCCTTGAATCGGCTTTTGGTTAAATCACCTGGTTCAACCAATTTTCTGGTAAATATTTTCTGCTCTGTCAATTACTTTAAACTTCTTTGAAAGTTCGGTACTCCTTAAACTTTCTTTTGAACCTAAGCACAAAAATCCTAAGGGACACAGGCTTTCGTAAAAAAGATTGATCACTTTACTTTGCAATTCTACATCGAAATAAATCATCACGTTTCGGCAGGATATTAACTGAAATTCGTTAAATACTCCGTCTGATACAAGATTATGCACCGAGAACAATATATTTTTTCTCAAATTATTTACAATAGTCGCGGCGTCGTATTTAGCAACATAGTAATCAGAAAGCGAACCTGATGCTCCGGAAAGCATGTAGTTTTCTGAGTACTGCTTCATCAACTTTAAGTTATAAATACCCTTTTTTGCAGTATTAAGTACATTTCTGTTAATGTCTGTACCGTATAAAAAAGAGCGGTTATATAAGTTTTCCTGATCCAGGAGAATTGCAAATGAATACAACTCTTCGCCTGTAGAACAACCTGCGTTCCATACCTTTATTCTTTGAAAAGAAGAGAGGTAAGGCAATACCTTCTCTCTAACGCCTCTAAAGAAGCTCGGATCACGAAACATTTCTGTAACGTTTACAGTCACCTCTATCAAAAATTCTTCGAAGAAAGCTGCATTATTCACGAGCAGAGATTTCAATTCGTACATGGAAAGCTGCTGAAGCTGCATGATACGGGTTATTCGCCTTTTTAAAGAAGCTCTGGAATAACCGCTGAAATCAAACCCGTGAATTTTATTAACCCACTCTATAAGCTCTTCTATCTGCTCAAAAGATATTACGTCAGTCACTGTATCTTTCATAAAATTAGCTTAACCAAACTCTCATCATAGACAGCAATTTGTCCATGTCAACCGGCTTCGAAACATAATCGTTGGCACCTGCCTCAATACATTTTTCCCTGTCGGCTTTCATTGCCTTAGCAGTAAGCGCTATAATTGGCAGCTTGGCAAAGCAATTTTGTTTTCTTATTTCTTGCATCGCTTCGTATCCATCCATCTCAGGCATCATAATATCCATTAATACAATGTCGGTATTTGGAAATTCTTCAAGCTTTTTCAAAGCTTCCAGGCCGTTATTTGCAATTTGAATATCGAGTTCATACTCCTGTAGGGCACTTGTTAGAGCAAAGATATTTCTCATATCGTCGTCAACAACCAACACAGATCTGTTCTTTAATGCCTTTTCTAAAGTTGAAACATCTGTAGAAGGTTTACCCTGAGCCTGGTAAGGCAGAGGTTTTGTAGGAACCGGTTCGTTTGTTCTGATTTTATTCATAAACAAATTCACTTCATCAAGAATCCGGTCATTTGATTTATTATTCTTCAACACCATAACGTGAGTGTGTTTCATTACACGCGACATGCTGTCTTTATCTAGTTCCATAGCGGTATTTATCACTACCGGGATTTTAACTAAACGTTCGTCCGCTTTGATCTTTTCAAGAAGGTCAAGTCCCGAAATATCCGGCAATTTTAAATCTAGTATGATACAATCGAACGATACATCTTTAGATAAAATTTCCATGGTTTGAACACCATTGAAAGATTGTTCTACTTTAATATTTTTTGATACAAGTTCAAGCGTTAAGTTATCACTTTGAACTTGCTGATCTTCTACCAGCAACACTCTCGATAATTTAACATTTCCTGTTTCCTTAATCAAAAGGTCGAAAGCATTTTGCAATTCTTCTTTTTCTACCGGCTTGCGCAAAAATCCTAATGCACCTTCTTCTTTGGCTTTAGAAGCTTTTTCATCCTTGGCAGACATAAGATGCACCGGTATATTACATGTATCCGGATCATCTTTAAGCTTTTTAAGTACAGACCAGCCATCAATAACCGGAAGCATGATATCTAATACAATCGCATCTGGTTTGCTTTCCTTCGCCATTTCAAAGCCTGTATCGCCCTGGTAAGCTGTTAATGTTTTGAAGCCTCTGTTCTCCGCATAATCTTTTAGGATGTCGGCGAAATAAGTATCATCTTCAATGATAAGAAGCGTGTATTCCTTATTAGGATCAGCAAGTTTAAGCGTTTCAAGTGGAGCTGCTAGAGCTTCGGGCCTGGGCGCAATAACCGGCGTCTGCTGAGGTACTTCTTCTACTTTTTTAGGTTCTGCGCTTAAATCTCTCTTTACGTAATCTTCGATTGGTAAATAAAGGGTAAAGCTACTACCCTGGTTCACCACACTTTCTACCTGTATCTCCCCTCCTAATAAATTGGCCAATTGCCTGCTGATAGATAATCCTAAACCCGTTCCGCCATATTTGCGGCTGGTAGAACCATCAGCTTGCTGGAACGCTTCGAAAATAACTTTTTGTTTATCGTCCGGAATACCGATTCCTGAATCCTGGACTTTATAAGCAAGTATCGGCCTGGATTCTCCTTTTAAGCTCTCGCTGTAATAATGATGACCAGCAGCAGCCAAAGATACTGCCATGGTAACCGTACCACTTTCAGGTGTAAATTTGAATGCGTTTGAAAGAAGATTTTTAAGAATCTGTTCAACCCGCATTCTGTCAGATTTAATCATCAACGGAACATCATCTGTAGCCTGGTATTCAAAGTTAATTTTCTTGTTATTTGCTACTTCTTTAAATAGCATCTCCATATCAACTTTAATCTCGTTTACTTCAACCTCTTCGATGGTTAAATCAACTTTACCCGATTCTATTTTCGACAAGTCGAGAATATCATTAATCAATGTCAACAAATCACTTCCGGCGTTATGAATTACACCGGCGTATTTAATTTGCTCGGGCGATAGATTTAATGGTTTATTTTCTTTAAGAATTTTCGCAAGAATCAAAATACTGTTTAGCGGAGTACGAAGCTCGTGGCTCATATTAGCTAAAAAGTCTGATTTGTACTTGCTGCTGAGTTCAAGTTCTTCGGCTTTAAGCGCGATCGCTTCTTTTGCTAACTCAATTGCTTTATTTCTTTCTTCAAGCAACTGCGCTTTTTCTTCTATTTCTGCATTAGTTTGCTTAAGCTCTTCCTGCTGTACCATTAGTTCCTCTTCGGAGACCTGAAGAAGTTGTGTTTTCTTAATCAGTTCTTCATTAGTTGCCCTTAATTCCTCATGTTGGGTTTCGAGTTCCTCTGCCTGCTGTTGAGTTTGCTCCATCAAAATTTGCATTTTCAAGCTACCCTGAGCGGCATTTATTCCAACTGCTACGCTATCAATTACCGTGTCGAAAAATTCATAAACCTCCTCTTTAATCTCACTAGCAAATGCCAGTTCCAGCACGCCTTTTAATTGGTCTTGAAATAGAAAAGGCTGAATCAAAATACATTTAGGTGTTGTTTTTCCTAATCCGGATGTTATGGTAATATAATCTGCAGGAACATCGTGGAATACTATTCTCTTTTTCTCAAGTGCTGCCTGCCCTATTAAACCTTCTCCGATAGCGAATGCTTTGGCAGGTTTAGTATTCTTAAATGCATAACCGCCTTCAAGAGTAAGGGATTGGCCGTTTTCGCTGGTAAGATAAATCGCGCCAACCTCAGCGTTTACGTATTTTGCTACCTCGGCAATAATGCTCTTAGCTCTTACATCTACATCTTGCATACCTCGCATGGCATCATCAATTACGGCCGAACCCGTTAGCAACCAGTTCTTTTTTCTATTTTCTTCAGAAACTTTTCCAATTAAAGCATTGGCTTCAAGCGCATCTAACTCCGTTTTTCTTTGAGCATCAAAAGTTCTTTTAATTAGTGCCGATAAGAGAAACACTAAACAAAGTACTAAAGAGATTCCACCAACTATTATTGTAATTGTTCTATTTGCACTTTTCTCACTAATGGCTTTCCTCTCAACAAGGAGATTATTTTCTATCTTCTCAATTTTTTCAATAAAGTATTTTACTTTATTTCCGTCATGTCTAACCTGGTCGCTTCCTAAAAAAACTGATGCTGCTTCAAGTCCCTTACTTTTATTTATTGAAAGAACGTCTTCCATCTGTTTCAACCTTTCGGATAGGTGATGGTTTAAAGAGTCTACATTCACAATCTGCGCAGGATTATCAACAACAAGTTGTCTTAAATCAGTAAGGGCAGGCTTAATAGAATGGACATATTGATTATACCTCGAAAGATATTGTGGTCTGCCGGTAATAATAAAACCCCGGCCACTAGATTCGGCTCCCAGTAACTGTTGAGATACTTTATTACTTTGATAGAGTACCTTTTCGGTATGCTCTACCAATTTCTCATTAGATTGTAACTCGCGGATATTTAAAAAGGAAACAATTCCCAGGATTAATACGCACGTGATGGTTGCGAGGAAGCCGGTAAAAACCAGCCTTTTGAATGATATTTTTTGCATTTAGAGCTAAATAGATTGTTCAATTACCTGACTATTACGAAGGCTTCAAAAAATGGTTTCAATCATTGCTGTTGTAAAATTTGTAATAGTTTAAATTAAAAATTTATGAAACCCTTTATGTTAGATGATGTTAAAGATTTATACCTACTCAAACTGATTACCGAAAATATTAAAATGCAAATACCATGAAAAAGCAAATTGAAAAAGCAAAACCAAACCAAGGCAATAATGAAGAATCCGGATTAAAAACCTTGTTTATCGACGAGTTGAGAGACATCCTTTGGGCTGAAAAACATCTTGTTAAAGCGTTGCCCAAAATGGCAAAAGGTGCTACTTCCGAAGAACTTCGTTCATCGATAGAACAACACCTTATTGAAACTGAAAACCAAATTACCCGGCTTGAAAAAGTATTCGAAATCGTTGGCCAAAAAGCTACAGCTAAAAAATGTGAAGCGATGGAAGGCCTGGTAGAAGAAGGAAAATCGCTGATGGAAGATACCGAGGATGGTACGTTGACCCGCGATGCGGCACTCATATCTGCTCAGCAAAAGATTGAACATTATGAAATCGCCTCTTACGGCACATTACGCACCTTAGCAAACACACTGGGACTAAGTGAAGCAGCTTCCTTACTTGAGGAGACGCTTGAAGAAGAGAAGAAAACAGATGTTTTACTAACCCAAATAGCCGAAGCCTTTATAAATGAGTCGGCAAAAGCAGAAAAAGAATAAATATGGAAACGAGAAACGAAGAATTAATTGATGGTTTAAAACACCTTCTACACATTGCAAACGATGGCAAAGAAGGATATAAAACCGCTGCAGATGATGCGGATTCCGCGGAGTTAAAAGCGCTATTTACCACGTACTCCATTCAGCGTTCGGAGTTTGAGATGGAGCTTAAAAGCTGCATTCGTCAGTTAGGCGCTGACTCGGACAATGACAGTGGCGGACCACTAGGTGCTATTCATCGTGTTTGGATGGATATTAAAACAGCTGTAACCGGCAATGATAACCATGCCATTCTCGATGCTTGTATTACAGGTGAAAAAGCCGCCATTGAAGCTTACGATAAAGTACTTTTAGATAGCAGCTTACCTCAGGAGATGCGGGAAACTTTAACTTCTCAACGCTCGTCTATCACCGAATGCCTTTCGAATGTTCAAACTCTTGAGCGACAATATACGTCTTAGGCTATTTGTAAGTCATAAAAAAAGCCGTCTCAATGAAATTCAGACGGCTTTTTTTTCAGTATTACATTATAAACTTCTTAACCAGTCGATAACACCCTCGCGTGTTTTACCTGTCTTAGTTTGTAAACGACCATACAATTCATCTTCTTTTCCATCTTCATATGCCAGGTCATCATCATTCAAATCTCCATAAGCTTGTTTGGCCTTGCCTTTAAGCTCGTTCCATTTGCCTTTTAATTCTAACTTGTCCATGTTCTATAATTAGGTATATAAAAGGAACAGGTTTACCCGAAAAAAGTTTGACTGCTTACCAGTAACAGGCTTTATGATCACGGCCTTTAACAGCGAATCTGAACTTTAACATTACTTCATGAGATCCCTTTTGAACCTTAGCAAGTTCGGTATGAGCGAAATCATAAGAGTAGCCTAATTGAATATCGGGAGTAATGAAAACTGACGCCAGTGCATCAAAAGAATCGTAAGACCTGTAAGATGCTCCAAGCCACAGGGTTTCTTTAATTAAAAAGTTAGCATTTATATCAAACTGAGCAGGTGAACCATTTACGTATTTTATAAGCAAATTGGGTTTAAATTTTAAATCGTAATTGAATTCGATAATTGAACCCGCCTGAAATAAATAATATGGTTTAACAGTTCTGCTGGCAGTTTCCTTACTGTAAGAACTAAAGTCTTTTTGATAGAAATGCGGAGAAGATAAGCCCAGGTAAAATTTTTGTGAAAAGTACATAACCCCAATCCCGAAATTTCCTCGAATGTTATTTGAATTATGAAAAACCGGGTCATTAATAGATTCCGGACTTTGATCATACAATTCTGAATAACCAGCCCTAAAACTACTTACTCCAGCATTTGCACCAACAGCCAGGTATTCTTCGCTGCCTACTTCAACCCGTTGCGAAAGGCTGAACGTGCCACCGGTTTCTTTTAATACCTGCCCAATACGATCGTTAATTAAAATACCACCAATAAAGGTATTAGAAATACCTAGTGGGCTATGTATAGAAAGCGTTTGCGTGCTCGGAGCACCATCGTAACCTATCCATTGATGTCTGGTTAAAGCCGTAACAGTAAGAGACTCGTCAACACTTGCATAAGCAGGGTTAATTGCCAATGTATTGAACATATATTGTGTATACATTGCTTTTTGCTGCCCGTAACCTACGAGTGCAAAGATTAATATTATTACGACTATGATTATTCTTTTCATTTTTAGCGTTTAATAATCAC
>DASWMZ010000074.1:0-17602 GCA_036399495.1 Pedobacter sp. | reverse complement strand
TTCCAACCCCTCTAATCTTCTACAACTTTACACCGGGATACATAAGCGGGGGTAGTGAACTCCAACCCTCATTCAATTCCTCTTCACTGAACACTGCCCCGCATATTTCTTTAGCATGTTGCATGATGTAATTATTAATAGCAGCCCTATAAGCAGGCGTATCCAAACCTTTGTAATTAGCTAATCTGATTTTTAACTGGTCGAGTAAAATTTGCTTATCTGCTCCTGTGCCAGCTTTTTCAAGAATAGTATAGCGCAGGTCATTGACTACCATTTCCAGTTCATCGAAAGAATTTTCTTGCATAAAGTCTTCAGGGAAATATTCCGGCTGTTTCCGTTTTGTAAATTTTCCTGATACTATTTCTTTGAGTTCCTGCCGGTAATATTTAAGGATTACAAACAGGTAATAAGCTGCGAGTAATAACCCTGTTCCGATTAGGTATTCACTCCATGACACGTTGCTTAGCATAATCTGATTTTTGTTTTTTCGTTGGTACCAGGAACCATTCCTTGATGTACGAAACAAAGGTGCAGCGTTTGAAAAGCTGTTCTTAACACTCTGGTGGTAGCTACCAAAAAAATCTTTTAAGTCAATTTTTCTAGGCAGTACCGTGAGAAATCCATAACAAGAATGAGAAACTGGCTAACCTCAATGATAAAGCGTGTATTGATTAGATATGAATGGGTAAATAAGAAGTTTCGTTAACTGTATTGGTGCTTTATTGGTAGCTACTAAAGAGAAAATAGCGAAAGTTTCATAACATAATGGCTGCTTGTAAGTAAATGCTACTGCATTGGCGGGAATTACACTCATGCTACATTTACTTGTTATTCTCTTACCCCTGCGAAACTTCAATATTTGATTGGCAAATATGAGGTTGCTTCCTCCATCCGCCGCCCAAAGCTTTCTTTAAGTATATCAAGGTAATAGTCCGAAGTAAGATTTACATCCAAATTCATGTATGCCAACTTTGCGTGCCTTCTTGGAATAACAGTTTTACTTTAGCATATTAGTCTTCTAAACATAAAATCATGAATAACTACAACAAATTGAAAGACTTACTTGCATCAATAGAATTAGATGCAGACAAATTTTATAACAAGGGTGTAAGGGCTGCCGGTACAAGATTACGCAAAGGCTTGCAGGATATTAAAACGCTTGCATCTGAGATGAGAAAAGAAGTAACGGACCTAAAAAATAAAGCCAAGTAATCGAGCCTACAGTATCTAAATCAGGGAGTCATATGGCTCCCTTGCTCGTTGGAGGCATTCTATATATCCAAACAATAGCTGTTTATCGCCGTTTATTATTATCAAGTTAACCACGACATCGGCTTTATATTTTTTGCCATGAATAAGAAAATTTTGGTTGTTGATGATGATGAAGACATAGTAGCGATCGTGTCAATGGTATTAGAGGAATTGGGTCATGAGATCATATCAGCAACAAGTACTGAGATTTTACTTCAGTTGGATTCTATCAAGCCTGATGTAATAATTCTCGACAATTCTATTGGCGGGGAATATCTCGGAAGCCAGATCTGTAAGGAATTAAAATCTAATGCGAAGTATAAAGATATTAAAGTGATTTTATGCTCTGGCGTAGAAGATATAACCTTAATAGCCGGGGATTGTAAAGCTGACTCTTTCCTTAAAAAACCATTTGGGCTCGATGAGTTAGAGAGGGTCGTTTCCGATCTTATACTTGCTCAGAAGGCTGTCTAACTATATTGGCAAAGTGAAGTAGAAGGTAGTTCCATTTCCCTTTGTGCTTTCGAGCCAAATAGAACCGCCATGGAGCTTGACAATTTCGGAACAAATAAAGAGACCTAATCCTAATCCAGAATTGTCAGTTTTTGAAATTTCTTCAATCTGGTAAAACTTATCAAAAACCTTAGGCTCATTTACACCATCAATCCCAATTCCAAAATCCCTAACTGAAGTTATCAGCGTGTGGTGGTTTACTTTCGTACTGACTTCAATAATATCCGAATCCGGCGAATATTTTACTGCATTACTTATAAGATTTGTTATAACCTGCTCGACTCTTAACGGATCAAGAGCGACCTGATCATTGTCATTACATTCAAGTTCGATATTATGTGAAGGAAAAATAATCTGGAGGTTTCTGATAATCTCTCTAACAAAACTTCCGTATTTAACAGATGTCTTATTAATTTGAAGCTTGCCTTCATTGATTTTAGAGATGTCAAGAAGGTCCATCACGAGCTTTTTAAGCTTATTAGATGCTTCGTCAATCTTTATTAAATAGTCACCTGTTTGTTCCAATGGTTGTTTACCGAGCCCCCTCAATGCTAATTGGGTAAACGCTTTGATACTTGTAAGAGGTGTTTTTAATTCATGACTGGCGATATTAAGAAACTCCTTAGTTCTTTGGTCTTCTAGTTTAACATCATCCAGTTCCTTCTTTTGCTCAAGCAGTTCGGCTTGTTCCTTTCTCCTGTCCGTTATATCGTCCATAAAGGCGATAAAGAACCAGTTATCGTCCAGTTTAACATTTGAAATATTAAGACTGATTGGAAATTCTTGCTGATTTTTGTTTATGGCTGACACTTCGATTGTGCGATTCAAAACCGGCCCTTCACCGGTCTTTAGAAAGTGTTGCATTCCCTGCTTATGCATTTCGCGGTAGGGCAGGGGTATAATTAGGTCTGATAGGGGCTGATGTAGCGCCTCTTCTTTACTGTACCCGAAGATAGTTTCCGCCTTAAGGTTCCATTCGACAACGAGTTGCTTCTCATTGATAACAATTACGGCATCAGGTGCATTTTTGAGGAAGTTATTAATCTTTTCAAATTGCTCTTCATTCTCTCGTTGTTTCTTCTGTTTTAGGGTGATATCGCGAAAGACACCCCGCGTGTGAAGATGTTGATCTGCATTGTAATATGCACGTAAATGCCCTTCTAAGAAAACTCGTTGCCCGTCTTTCCTTTTAAAAGATACTTGTATGTCATCAAGTATAACATTCGCTAAACATTGTTCACGATAAGATCGATATTTAGAGATTTCGCTCGGCCAAACATAATCATATATTGAACTTCCCAGAACCTCTTCGAGGCTATATCCCAAGACGGAGAGCCAAGCGGGGTTAGCTACTTCTACTTTACCTTCTAGATTAGCGAAATGGATAAGGTCACTGGTATTAGAGAACAGATCTTCGAAATATGGGTTAGAAGAAGGAGTACTCATTGTCAATTAACCTGTTTATAATTTTACGACTTGTCCTTTAGCTGCCTTTTTTGTATGTCTGCCTAAACGAGCTTTCCAGAATTACCAATTTGTCGTTCAACTCTGCTTATCAAAGACATCTCTGTATAGGGTTTCACTAATACGTCATTGGCTCCATCTTCAGCTATCGTATTATAAATATCCGAATGACCTGACATCATGATAACCGGGATATTCTTGAATTTACTTTTCTTAATTTCTCGACAAATTGATCTGCCATCCGCACCATTCAATAGCATATCCAGCATAACCAAATCAGGGTTAAACTGATTCAGAACAGAGAGTACATCAGCGCCGTTTTCACTACTATTCACTTCATAGCCATATTGTCGCAAAACGATCTCAAGAGACTGCCGGTTCGAATATTCGTCTTCTATTATCAAAACTCGCTTTGTCATTAAATTATGTTGTTGCAGCAACCGCAATTATAATCATTTTGAGGTATATAGAGGTACTTTTTTGATAAAACGGCAATTTTTTGGGGCGAGTTATCTCTACATAGAATAGACAATTTTGTTTTCTAAAATGCGTATTTTAGGAGATGAAGAGAAAAGTAGTTGTGATAGAACGTGATAAGGATATACTTCAGATAATTGAGACCATTCTAAACCAACAAAACTATCAGGTTTTTAGCTTCCTAACCGAACTTGAGGCACTCAAACGAATTGAAGAAATAAAACCGAATGCTATTATCCTAGACGTAATTAAACCTTCAACTGAAGGTACTAAATTATGTAAAGCTATAAAGAAGACCCCCGAAATAAAGGACATTCCGGTTATAGTACTATCAACCCATTTCGACATCAAGTCATTTAGAGATGTATGTGCGGATGAAATCATATCTAAACCCTTTGATATTGACGAATTGATTGAGGCCGTTAATAAGCAAACTGTTGTTCCTATTTAATCAACTTTGTGGGTTACAAAGAGAACTCCGTAAACCTTGGATTTGTTGCGTGAGTTCACCTGCTAACAAGTAAAAATTCCAAGAAAAAGCTGGGCTACGGTTCTTAAGGCAACTTTATTCGTTGGTAGTAGGCTCATTCGAACCATCATGGACCTGCGTAAAGTTCAATTAAAAAAGCATTCTCAATTCTGAAATAGCTTTTCTTATACGTGTTTTAACCGTCCCTAAAGGAATATTCAATTCACTCGCGATTTCTGATTGTGTATAGCCGCAGAAGTATACCATATCGATAAGGAGCTTTTTCTCTGGATCTAATCTTTTTACCAATTCTTTCAAGTTTGCCTGAGCAGGATCAGACGAAAAACAACACGACGTTAAAGTTTTACTTCAGACGCAATGCATGAATTCCTTAAACTATTTCGATGTTCTTCCGACCTTAATTTATCAATTGATTCATGTCGTGCAATATTTATCATCCAGGTAAAAAGCTTTCCTTTTGACGAGTCATATTGATCAAACGAATTAACAATCTTGACAAAGGTTTCTGATAAGGTGTCTTCAGCTACTTTAATGTCCTTCACGATCTTAATGATTACCCCAAACAAACTGGAGGCATACATGTCATATAAAACTTCGTAGCAGTTGCTGGTTTTGTTTTGCAGACCCTTTATAAGATCTTCTTGTGATAAAGGGATAAACAGTGCTGCATCTTTTCTTGACACTTCGAAGGCATATTCAGCGATTGAAGATACATCCTTATCGTATACATGAGTCGATTCTACTGGAGACGTCTTCATGAGTAATTGTATTGTAAGCAACTACTTCAAAATAATAATTTTTTATATAGCGAATAATTATTGCTCAGGGCACCAATTAATAAGTGCTGGTTTTACTTGCCAGCCGCAGAAGTTTGGGCTTCTTTTGCTTCAGGTTTAACACCAATGGGGGGGCTCCGGGATAAGCATCCAATGGCTCACCTTTTTCAATTTCAAACCATCAGTGCATTGAATAAAATGGTTAGGTGGCAGATAGTATCCAATAACAGCCCCCTCAGTATCATCAAAAAGAAGTACATGATTCCCTTCATCCGGCAACATATCCATTATTGAAAGCCATTTCACTTATTATCCTACGGTTCAAAAAATTAAAAGATTTCAAAATCTAAAATTCACGTATTTTACACACAGAAAGGTTAGTTTTACGATTCTTTTTAGATAATTAATCCTCTATTCGAAATCGTTGATAATTAGCCCTATAACATCAATATAAGGCTCTTCATTCGCTTACCACAGAACTGCAACGTAAACGCGTACCAATTACTCCCCATGCACTTGCCCCTGCAAAACTAATATCAGATTGTTAAAAATTGAGATCTGTTTCATCCATCCGCCGTTCCAAGCTTTCTTTAAGTGTATCAAGGTAAACAGTCCGATTCTTTTTTCGAATACGCATGCTTTGAAAGGTTCTGTAAAAGTTCCCTACTTGTACATTGAAAAATGATTCCAAGCCTGTAACGATCTGTTTCACATCTCCTTTGCCGTTATTGATAGAACCTCTCGAATGCAGGGCATATACTAGCTCGATAAGTGCCGCTTTAGAGTCTGTCCAACGGTTTTTAACATGTTTATCATTCTTTTGGAGTATTAGTCCTTCAGAGTTATACAACAAAGAAATCGCATTATTCAGGTAACGCTGCAAGTTTTCGAATGCCTGTAACTTGCCCAGCTTAAAGCTATGAATGGTACTAAATCTGAGATCTATGTCGGGCATATACTCTGAGTTCAATGGCTCTTCATCAGATTCACGAAGGAAATATAAGCTATCATAGATAGTTTTGCCACTCAAATAATATACATAAAATCCTTGATTCCGGTCGAAATATATACGATTTCGATGGATTATTTGCCGGTAATAGGCCTCAAGGATAATCTTATCACCCATGGGCTTATTAGCTTCGATATAAAATAATTCTGTAAAATAGATTAACTCCCTTATAAACTGCGGCTTGATTTCTTTGAAGAACAGAATCTCTTCGTCTTGGTCTTTAAAGGTGTAGCTGTGGATGAATTTTTTCAATTCATGGATCTTCGACCTTATTATCTGGCAGGATCGTTCCGCCATTTGCAAACTGTTTTCCGAATGCATTGCCACTTCCGCCAAAGCTTCATTCATACTGTCCAATGTGTTCTTTGTATACTGTATCATAGGGGTAGATTTTGTTAACTAGTTCATCGGTAATGCATCTAGAGCCTACTTTATTTAATTACTCAAAGTTCTGTAAATTAGCAGGTTATGTAAATACGTTAATTGGAGTATTCTACTACTTCTAAAGGAGTATTTTTGGTTGAAAAGCTTTAAAAACGGATTGGAAGCAATAAATTTATCCATTTTCCAATTTGTGAATAAGCTCTGTTCTGTTCTTGGCACCCGCCTTTTCATAGATATTTTGTACATGGGTTTTAACTGTCAGTTCAGAGATGTGAAGTTGGTTTGCTATAGCCTGATATTTAAGACCTTGCCTTAGCAGTTGTACAATTTCGATCTGCCTTTTAGTGAATTGATATTGGCAGCAATTTTCTTGAAAGTATGTTGGGCGCACTCCATTAATTGTTAAATCCATTAACTGTTGATATTCAAGCTTAGCCTGCTTAATGGATTTAGAAATAAAAATAATAGTGATTACGACAAAACCTCCATTAGTAAAAATCACTTCAACTAATTGGCTGGCGTGCAGGTACGCAAGTACAGTCATAGATACCCAGGGGACTACTGCTAAGCAAACGGCAATAACTTCCCAATTATTTTTGTTCTCTTCATACTTTAAATAAACGGCCCTGACAATAGCCCAAAGCAACACCAAAGAATAGAAAAAAGGAACAACGATGCCGTATTGTATGGCATAATTCAAATTCTGATGTATAGAGTAGTCAATTACAAAGAAAATGAGATAAGGCAGAAGAAGAAATAATAAAACACCATAAACCGCATGGAACCTTAATCTTCGTAACTCAAATGCTTTATAAAAATAAAATGGAAAATACGAGGCCATAATAAAACCACTTCCATAAGCAACAATATTTTGAACGACTATTGGAATGCTAATGTTGGGGTCTGGGAATAGTCCTCCTGTTATGTTATATACTATTAAAAGGAACAAAAGTATTAAATACCAATACCTGCCCATATCCTGCGGTCTTGATAAATAATAAATTAGCTGATAGGAAAACAAGGCAATTTCTAAAATTGCGAAGATGAACGTAACTACGTGCATCTCTGTACCAAACACCAACATATAAATTATATATCAGTAGCCCTTTTCAGAAAAAACAATTTATACCCCAAATCTAATTCGTGATAAATTTCAAAGCCCCAGCGGTTATACCATGGTAAGTTTTTCAAGGTGGACGTTTCAAGGAATACTGGTCTGTTTACCTCGTTGCTATGTGCTATAACATTTTTTAAAAGATTACTTCCTATACCACAGCCTTGAAATTCAGGATCTACACCAATAAACCATAGATAGTACGAAGCCATTTTGGGCTGTATACTTTTTATTTTCGATTCGCGAGACAGTGCTTTTTTAATGTTAGCAATGCCAATGCTTTTAAAAATCAGTTTGACATCAAGCATAGCTGATTTTAAAGATGTTCTCTTTTGGTCGGGATATAGAATTAAGGCGCAAGCTCTCTCATCATCCGAAATAAACACTTCACCATAATTAAAACACATCTCAAAAGAATAATCCATTAAATATCTGATACGATCTGTTTTCTTTTTGTCTTGCTGAACCAAGTAATTTACACTTTGGTTGGTTTGAAACGAATTAGTAAGGAGGTTGATGATCAATTGTTTATCATAGTAGGCTGCTTTCTTCATAGGTAATTTTCGGTTAAATGTTTTCAAGAAGGCGTAGTGTTCTTAACGCTAACTTAATTTTATTGCAACAAATTTGTGTTATGGCAGTATTTTTATTTGTGTCGGTACTGACACGACTTAATTAAATGCAAGCACGCACTTTGACTTTTCCAATCAATGAAGGAAAAGCACAAAGATTTTTACACTGCTATAGGTAACAACTTAAGGAAAATCAGACTTGAAAAAGGTTTTTCTCAGCAAGACCTTGCAAATAGGTGCGATGTGGAAAGGGCTAAAATAAGCCGGATTGAAAACGCTACAGAGGATTTTCTGCTATCTACACTTCTTGAAATATCAATTGCTCTTGGTGTAAACCTCAGTATTCTTATAGAGCATGAAAATAGTCAACACACAAATTCAAATTAAGCTTGAAGCAAATTTATCGTGAGCAGTAGGCTCAAAACAATCGAGCAGAGGAATTTTCAGAAGAACAAGACTGAGTGACCTCTTCCGAACTAATTAATGGATCTTTATATTAGGAAACTAAATTAAAATAAAAAGGACTCTCGCGAGTCCCTTCATGATCACTTATATTTTTTCTGCCTCGAAGCCAGCTTCCTTAACTGCTGCTACCACCTCGGTCTCAGACGTTGAGCTTTCAACTATTAAAGTTTTTTCAGGTGCGTCTAAATCCACTCTCCAGTTGTTTTCTCCCACCGTTTCATTTAAGGATGAAGTTACTTTTGCTAAGCATCCTGTACATTTGATATTCGTTTTAAATTTAAGTGTTTCCATTTTCTTCGTGTTTAATTCTATTCAAATTTACTTCGGTATCCATTCTATTCTTTACAGAATTTCGGGTAAGAAGTATATAATTTCTTAAAGCTTAGCCGCCTTTAACCTTAAGCTATTAGTCACCACAGATACCGAGCTCAAGGCCATCGCTGCTCCGGCTATCATAGGGTCGAGAAGAAAGCCATTGAATGTATACAGCACTCCTGCTGCTAATGGGATTCCAATTAAATTGTAGATAAAAGCCCAGAACAGGTTTTGTTTAATGGTTTGGACGGTTCTTTTGGACAGCTTCAATGCCTTTGGAATAGATTGAAGGTCTGATGTAATCAAAGTAATTTTGGCTACATCCATTGCTATATCTGAACCCTTACCCATCGCAATGCTAACATCTGCCTGGGCCAGGGCGTGTGAATCATTTATACCATCACCAACCATGGCAACTACCTTCCCTTTAGCTTGCAATTCTTTAACAAAGTCTGCCTTATCAGACGGAAGAACTTCTGCTTTGAATTGAGTGATACCGACCTCTTTTGCTACGGCAGCAGCAGTTTGCTTGTTATCTCCCGTAAGCATAAACACTTCAATATTCAAATCCTGCAATGCTTTGACCGCAGCTTTAGACGAGGCCTTTACTTTATCGGCAATGGCAATCACCGCTAATACGTTTCGACTATCTGAAAAATATATAACTGTGTTAGCCTGTTGTTGAAGGGAATCTGCTTGTGTGGTCAATGAAGGATTTACCTGAATGGAATTTTCTTCCATCAGTTTCTTATTGCCAACGAAATAACCTGTATTGTCATAAGTTCCTGTAACTCCTCGAGCGGTCAAACTTTCAAATGATGCAAGAGTCACACCTGCTGCGTTACTTCCTCTAAGGGTATTTACGACTGCTTCCGCTAATGGGTGCTCCGATTGAACTTCCAAGCTATAAAGAATGCTTTTGTATTCCGGATTTTGCTCTGCTGTGGAATCCCAAATCATTGCATTGACAATAGGCTTGCCTTCGGTTATCGTTCCTGTTTTATCAAGGATGATAGCATTCACTTTATGGCCCAACTCAAGGCTTTCTGCATCTTTAATCAGGATATTGTTTTCAGCTCCTTTTCCAACACCTACCATAATTGCTGTTGGAGTGGCTAGACCTAAAGCGCAAGGACAAGCGATAACTAATACCGTTACCGAAGTAAGCAAGGCATGAGCGAAGGCATCGTCACCACCAATAACTATCCAGGTGATGAAGGTTACTATTGCAATCCCTATCACTACAGGAACAAAAATGCCTGCAATTTTATCTACTAGTTTTTGAACAGGGGCCTTACTTCCCTGAGCTTCTTGCACCATCCTTATGATATGAGCCAGCAGCGTATCACTCCCTACTTTTTCAGCTACAAATTGGAAACTGCCTTTTTGGTTAACTGTGCCGGCAAAAACCTTTTCGTCCTTTTCTTTTAAAACTGGAATGGGTTCACCTGTGATCATGCTTTCATCAACATATGATGAACCTGAGTTTACAGAACCGTCAACAGGCACTTTTTCTCCCGGACGTAAAATAATTACACTTCCTATTTCAACAGAGGCTACAGGAATCTCTTGTTCTTTACCATCTACCAGAACCCGAACTGTTTTAGGTTGCAGTCCCATCAACTTTTTGATGGCCGATGAGGTGTTCGACTTTGCCTTTTCTTCTAAGAGTTTCCCCAAAGAGATAAAAGCAATAATTACAGAAGCCGCCTCATAGTACACATGAGGATGCACTCCTCTGTTGTGCCAAAATTCAGGGTAAATAGTATTGAAAGCACTAAACAAGAAAGCTATACCTGTACTAAGAGCGACAAGTGTATCCATATTTGCTTTGCCATGCTTAGCCTGTTTCCAGGCGTTGATAAAGAAGTTACGGCCAAACCAGAAGAGCACCGGAGCAGTAAGTGCCATAGATATCCAGGTGCCATAAGGCATATCCATAAAGAACATTCCTATAATGAAAACAGGAAAAGACAGAAGGGATGCCCAGATGGTTCGATGTTTTACTTCATTATAATGTTTGAGTTGCATCTCCTCCTGAACTTCAGAAGGGTTCTCGACGTCAACAATTATATCATATCCGATAGAACGGATTACCTTTTTAAGTTCTGAGGGATTAGTCTGACTTTCATCATACTCCGCCCATGCAGTTTGATTAGCAAAATTTACTCCTGCATCGGTAACCCCTTTGGCGGTTTTCAGCATAGACTCGACGCTCACTGCACAACCGGCACAAGTCATACCCGTTACAGGAAAGGATTTACGGGTACTTTTATTTGGCAAAGTTTGAGTTTCCATATCGATTTATTTATAACAAAAATACCTCCGCTAGGGAGGCATTTCTTTATACAATTTCTTGTAAGATGTACAGGATTTAGGAAGCTAAATACTTACTTAATTCTTAGCATTCTTTTCCTTTAATGCCAGACAATGCGCCGCACAGGCATGTAGTTTATAGTTCTTATGTGTTGTACCCAAGTTATGACCTTTTGGGTCTAAAATCTCGCAAGTTTCTTCACCTTTTGTTTTTGTGGTAAGTATACTCGTTCCATCAACACTATAGAAGTTACCGTTCTTCTGTGTTTTTCCTAACTTTTTACCATTGGCATCAATTACATTTCCGCTTTTATCTATGAAATAGATTTTCTGACCTTTGGTGTTTCTTACAATATTGTCTTTATCAATATATCCCAGCTTAGTTCCGTGATAGTCGTGTATAGCACCTTTGGCATCTATAACAATTCCTGTAGATATTGTAGTGGTAGTTTGGGCGGTTACATTAACAGCCAATCCGGTCATTAAAACCGTTACTAAAACTATGAGCGTTTGGAGCTTCTTCATGATATTTGTTTGTTGCTTTACTCAAAAATATACAAACAAAGAGGCTGTTTTCGTGATCGCAAACCCTTTAAATAATGATGCTCGTCACTTTACAATGTATATTTTCATACAAAGCAGTCAATATAATCAAGGGCCATGTGTATTAACAAACCTACCGCCACCAAACGAACTTTTGGAAACACCAACAATACCAAATAAATCCCAATAGCTATATAAGAATGTAACGGATGAAAGCCAATACTACACCTGTTGGGATCATAAATAGGAACAGCTAATAAATGATCAATGTCAACAGCCATGGTAGCAATCATAAACAACCAGGCCTTCAACGTTTCCTTTTTATAAAACAAAAACGCTATTAATGCCGGAACTAAAAAATGAAGTAAGACATGAATCATTTACCAACCAAATTACGCCCTACAATCGGGAACAAGTTTTAATCGCCATTATTCCATTAATAGGTTAATGTTAGTCCGGCTCCATAACCCATATCGCTATCATAATGGGTAGATAATGAAAAATATTTAGTGACGATATAACGCAAGCCCCCCATGTATTCTTTATCCGTATTTCCCATTATATTGAACCGCAGTCTTGGAGCCAGCGGAATGTCCTCCCGCATTAATTGAAAACGAAGTTTGCCTTTACTGTCAATTCTCTGTTCCGCAATAAATAACATAGGAAGTGTGTACTGTACACCAGCTACAAAAGCTTTTCTGTTGGTTTGATTGCTCATTTGCCCAAATAAGTTCTTTTCACCCTCGTTTCGCATTCTGTTCTGGTGGAAATCAAACCCAATAAAAGGGAACAACCACTGGTTCCTTCCTAAGTACCTTCCAAAATTGGTTTCGATCTCGTTACCATGCATTGCATTTAAACCAAGTCGCCATTCTGTAGAAAGCTTAAAACGAGTACTCGCCAGCATCAATTCACCATCGCTGCCATTGCTTTCTAAACCGACTGCGCCCATTAAATGAAATTTTCGGTCCTCTGAATTTAAACCACGTTTAGCGACCTGGGGATTTGTGATGTCAGTTTTATCAATAAGTGGATTATCGTAAGCGAAAACTCTGCCCATGCCGCTCATCATGTGGTAGAGAATATGGCAATGAAAAAACCAATCGCCACCCCGTTCATTTGCGTTAAATTCTATGGTATCCCTTTCCATTGGCATGATGTCGATGATATTTTTCAGGATGGCGTTTTCACCTTGTCCATTCAATAACCTGAAGTCGTGACCATGAAGGTGCATTGGATGACGCATCATGCTGTTATTGAAAAGTATAATTCGAACATTCTCTCCTTTCCTGATCAATATTTTATCGCTTTCTGAAACTACTCTGTTATCAAGGCTCCAGACATAACGGTTCATGTTACCCGTAAGGTCAAACTTTATTTCTCTCCACGGACCGGCTGGTAAAGTGGTTTTTTCAGGTGCCCGCAACATCTCGTAATTCAGTGATACTATATCTTGGGTGATTTCACCGCCTCCATCTTCGGTAGAAGGGGAAGTTTGTTTCTTACCAGCTCTGTTCTTTTCAATACTTTGCACCTTCTTTGCACTGCGGATTTCCTCCCCTGTAATCTCCGGATACATTACTGTGTTCATATCCATTATCTGGTTTTTCATGGCCATTCCTTCCATCTCAATCAGGTTGCCATTCATATCCATCATGTCGTTCATCATCTTCATGCCCGCAAAATATTTGGGTCGTTTCCATCTTACAGCAGGCACTTTCTCACCGCTCCCGAGCCACAAAGAGGTAAATTTTGTACGATCTTCCGGTGTTGCCAAAAATTCGTAACTCTTGTTTTCAGGTATAGTTACAACCACATCATAGGTTTCTGATACAGCTATAATCAACCTGTCCACTTCTACCGGTTCTACATCGTTGCCATCGGTAGCCACTACTGTAATTTTTCCGCCAGAGTAACTAAGCCAGAAATAATCGGATGCTCCACCGTTTGCTACCCGCAACCGTACTTTGTCTCCTGCTTTAAATTGTGGGTGCTGGCTTTGATTTGTACCGTTAATTAGAAAATTATCATAATAGATATCTGTTAAATCCATCGCATTCATCCGCTTCCATTCGTTCTTCACTTTGGTTTTAAACCAGCCTAACTTTATTGCTTCTAAATAGGTTTGCTCGGCACCTTTTCGCACTGCAAACCAATCGGTAGCTGCATGCAAGCTGCGATGAGCTTCCTCAGGTTTCATGTTGAGCCATTCACTAATTATTACGGGGACGGTTGGTATATCCCATTCCACTCTTTTGTTCATGATAAACAAACCATACATGCCGATTTGCTCCTGCAAGCCCGAATGACTATGATACCAATGTGTGCCATGCTGAATTATCGGGAATTTATAGAGATATGTTGCTCCGGGTTTAATCGGCATTTGTGTAAGAAAAGGCACCCCGTCCATCTTGTTAGGCAAAAACAGGCCGTGCCAATGCAGAGAGGTTTCTTCCTCTAATTTATTGTGGACATATATTTCAGCAGTATCTCCTTCGGTGAAGGTGAGCGTAGGCATAGGGATTTGGCCATTTACCGCAATAGCACGTTTGGGTTTTCCACCAAAAGTTACAGTAGTGTCGGCTATGTACAAATCGTACCGCACAGTACGCGGTGGCATTTTACTTGCTATCGTTTTAATAGGGCCCAGATTTTTTTTCGCTTCAGCATAATCACTCATGCTTATACCCGAACCGTTTTCCATATCCATCCCGCTCATACCCTCATGATTTCCATCCACCGAACCAGCCTTTGGCTTCTCCTTAACCAGTCTCATGCCGCATTTGGGGCAATTTCCCGGTTTGTCAGAATGAATTTCAGGATGCATTACACAAGTGTAGTAGGCTTTAGCATCAGTCGCTTCGGCTGGCATTTGCATGTCATCGTTGCTTATTTCCAAACCCGTCTTTGGTTTTTCTTCAACCAGTTTCATTCCGCATTTGGGGCAGTTTCCCGGTTTTTCCGAATGGATTTCGGGGTGCATTTCGCAGGTGTAAATGATAGGTTGAGAAGGCTTACTTCCAATCGGCTTTGCAGCGGGCTTTTTAATAGCAGACGATGATTTCTTTACCGGCGGGGCTTTGGGCGCCGGCTGTTTGATTGTTGCAGCTGGCCTCGATGTTTTAGGAGTTACTCTTTTTTGAGGCGCAGGTTTAGGAGCGCTTGAGCTTTTGCCTTTCTTTATGACTAATGCCATCCCGCATTTCGGGCACTTTCCGGGTTTATTACTGATTACTTCCGGGTGCATTGGGCATACATAAGTCTGCGACTGAGCCATCAGTATGTTATTTTCATTGCCCTCATGAGTTTGTCCTTGAGCAACACTGAAAAAGCCTAGAAAAAATATATAAGCTAAAATTAGTTTCATATCTAATGTTTTTGTGAAGATTCTTCTTCAATTCCCCTTAGCCAATTTAGTATAAGGTTCTTCTCTGTGTTATTAAGTTTGGCATCCCGATGAATCAACTTGTAAGAAGCTAAAGGCATCGATCCGTCTTCAATGCTTCCTGCTATGGCCTTTACTTTACTCCTCTGTCTTCTTGCGGAATACGAACCGAACTCGTTAAAATTCAACTCAGACTTTCCCTCATTAATGTGTGAATTCATCATCCATCCGAAAGGTTGTATATAGGTATACCAGGGGTAACGCGTAGAATTGCTGTGGCAATCGTAGCAGGCCTTTTTCAGAATAGCTTGTACGGCATTAGGTACTGGATAAACTTTCGTTATATCGTTTGTCGAAGCAGCTTCGCTAAAGTTCCTATCTGGTTGAAAAAATTGCATTAAAGCAAATACTGCCAATAATATCAGCAGTATTTTAAATCTCAAGCGCATTTTAAGACTAATTAAGCTCTTCCTTAACTACCCCGCACTCTAGCATTTCTTTCCCTAAATATGGATTCTTTATCTCTTTGGTTTCGCTTATCCAGTTAGCTCCCTTGTTATTGTTATACATAGGGCAATGATCAACGTAGAGTTTTTGGCCACCTCCAACAGATTTAGCTAAATCATAAACATCCTGGCTTAATGTTTCAAAATGCTCTCTTTGATGTTTAATATTACCGGCATTTGCTCCAATATGCTCGGCATGTTCTTTAGCGTCGTCGTATATTTCGGTAAATTCTTTTACCTGTGTCTCATTAAGTGCTGTTTTATCAAAACCATCTAAAGCTTTTACCACTTCGTTTCCTGCCAAACCAGCCGCTTTAGCATCGTCTTGAGTTAATGCATTTTTTAATTGAAAATAAGAATCCAAAACTCCTTGAATGGAGTTTGTATTAGTCGCGGCTTGACTATTATCTGAATTCGCAGTAGTATCTTTTGCTTGTTGTTTATTACCTTCCGAGCTGCATGAAGCTAAAGCAATGGAAGCTGTTAGTATACCTAGAATTAGAGTTTTCATGAGTTTGATTTTTTAGGTTTATCGATTTAATTATAATGTTGCTACTACTTTACCGCAAGTTAACATAGCCGAACCGTAGTACGGATTTTTGACTACTTTCTCGCTGCTTAACCAGGAGTTATTTTGCATTGGACAAACCACTTGATATATAGGTTCAGTACTTAGTTTTTCCACTTTTATAAGGCTTATCATATCTAATGAAAGACTCGCAAAAGCCTCACGTTGAGTTTTGATACTTTTAGCTAATGATATCAATCCGGCGTTCTTTTGCAATGAAGTTTTGAGATCCAAAGATTTAACGCCCTCGAAAGCAGATTTTAATTCTTGTGCCTTCGCCGTCGCGATAGTTGTATTGCCGGAGGTCAATGCATCTCTTACGCCATAATATATGGATAGAGCAGTTGGAGCCTTATCCGCTGATGTTTGAGCGAAAGCACTTTGTGTAAATATTGTCGCTAACAAAGCGAGAACAGAAAATATCTTTTTCATACTATTAGTTTTATAATTCAAAGGTATATTCTGTAGGTCCAATTTATTTATACAATTTCTTGAACAATGTATATAATTTCTAAAGAGCCAGCCCAGTGTATACAAGGCTGGTACTGAATTTCCTACTTAAGACTTGACTGAACAGACTTAAACTCGTCAATCTCCTTGTTTTGATCAGCAATCATTTTTTTAGCCATAGAGATAAGCTTTGGGTCTTTTCCTGATTGAAGAAAACCTTCAGCCATATAGACAGCACTTTGATGGTGTGGGATCATCATTTTGACAAACTGCTTATCCTGCGAATCGCCTTCAGATTTCGGCATATCCATCATCATGCTCATATTTTTGTCCATAACTTTACCAAAGCCCTCGTCTTTTTTCATTGGGTCATAATTTTTAGTCGGGCTGTTATTGTTTTCTAGAAATTTATCCAATTCAGTTATCTCCGATTTTTGAGCGTCAATAATCTTTTGTGCCATTGCCTTTAGTTTTGGATCTGTACCTGAACTAAGCTGTGCTTGGGCCATATCTACAGCTCCCTGATGATGTCCTTTCATCATCATAGCAAAATCGACATCGACATTACCGGTCATTTGCATTTGATGCATATCCGTCATCATCTTGTCCATTGCCGCACTCATACCTGAGGTGTGGGACGTTGCGGTATCTGTGGCCATATCCATTGAATCATGATTCATGGTTGACTCTTCTGTTTGTTGATTTGATTGATTGCTACATGCAGCAAGGCTTATAGCAAATGCAATAGCGATAGTTGAAAAAATTGATGTTTTCATGTTAGAATTAATAAGGTAAAATTTATCTGGTGGATTAGATGCCAATAGCAAACCAGGCTACATTCAGACAGAATGTGCCTAACTCAAGGTGGGTTTCTTTGTAATCAGATGAGAAAAGAGCAGATACGAATATGAATGTCAGGCCCCAAAGAACCAGGCGGTGGGGCATTGTTTTGATGCCATTTATATATCGCTGTAGTATGGTTAACCTGAGAAAAAAGAGTGTAT
>DASWMZ010000073.1:0-3077 GCA_036399495.1 Pedobacter sp. | reverse complement strand
TGATGCGGCGCTAAATCTACAGCTACTACATTTTGAACTCCAAGATTCTCGTTCTTTTCCACATTCCAATTAAAGCAAGTAGCTTTCTCAATCCCTACTAAACTCGACAAGGAATAAGAACTGCTTATTTTTTCGTTTGTGAGATTTGCCACTAATACGGCAAAAGATTTTCTTTCAGGATAACTACGGGTAAGTACTTCTAATTTCTCTTTTTTGTCTATGAAAGGAAATAGGCAAGTATAACTTTTAGATCCGGGCTCTATAAACCGCCATAACTCTAACCTCTGTTTGGGGATCTCGTGAAATAAATCAGAGGTATTGATAACTCCACCAAGCATACCGACCCAATACACGATAGTTTTCGTTTCTTCCTCGGTTAACTTGTTATACTTTTCACGAAGTAATAATGCATCAGGGTCATTTTGCCACCAGATATTATTAATGTGCTGATCTGCTTTTGTTTCGAAAAACATGTCCAGGGTCGCTTCCCACTTTGGGCTTATATCACCGGCAACACGCATGCCGTCTACATAGCCCAACATAACGGGAAAGGGAGCGATGCATCCTAACCAATAAGATTCTTCCCCAATCTCCTGGCGGATCATGTCAAACAACTCTCTCTGGTATTCTGACGATGTTTTACCCGGACTAAACCTTTTTACGTTTTGAGAACCCTCCCATCCGTAGTACATAAAATCCGTTTTATAAAACCGAATACCCATTTGCTTCAGTTGTCTGAATACTGATCTCAAGTAATCCATTACCGCAGGGTTGCTTGTATCCAGGACATAAATCTCCTCATCCATTACTCCCCAAAGTCTTTCTTCACCATAGAACGTCATTTGGGTTATGGGTTTCCCGTCGTTTCTGCGGAGCAACCAATCGGGGTGTTCGGCATACAGCTTACTCCGGTTGCCAACCATGTATGGTCCAATCCAAATACCAGCTCTATACCCGTTGCTGATGATTTCCTTTACGCTAGGCGATAGTCCATTGGGGAATCTGCTACTTGGTTCCAGCCAGTCGCCAACATGCGGATGATACCCTGCATCTATTTGAAAAGTTTGTATGTTAGGCGATAGGTTGGTCTCCTTGAAGCCTTTCAGATAGTCTGATACCATTTGTTGAGTTAAGTGGTAATACGTATAATACCAAGAGCACCAGTGATAAGATTGCGGTTTTCTGTTTTTTGCACCCATAAACTTCGCAGCAGCCTGAGCCTGATTTCGCATAGCTTCATAGGCCGATGGGTTTTGCGTAAAATGCAGAATAGGTAAATTATTATATGCTACCTTTTCGGTTTCGATAACAAAATCCAACAGCTTTTTACCATGGTTTTTTTCTGTAGGAGCAAGGACTGTACTTGTGATGTATTTTTTATAATCATAAGTAGCGACAACAAGCGTATTTCCTTTATCAGGAATTAATCCCGTGATGGATTCGCATTTTAATCCTTTTAGCTCTTTGCTGGGCCAGGGGAGGACGCCGCCCTTACCTGATATGATTACTGGTGTTTTATAGACCTTATCTGCACCGGTAACTTCGGCATTACTTAAAACGGAAATGTATTCAGGTATATACTTCAGACCTTCAACAGAAGGGTGAATGCGTAAGGCAGAATCTGCATAGTCAAATTTTAAGATTAATTTTCCAACTGCTAAGTTGTAGATGACGGATTTGTAGCCTCGGGTTTCTTCAATCTTAACAGATAATACCTTTAAGGGCTTACTATCAAATGCCGGATAGGCATTCAAAATGCTAACGGTCTTTCCTTTTATATCAAAACTTCCATCTTTATGAATAGTATAATTTATTGACTGACCTATTGAATGTGAGATCTGAAAAAACAGAAGAAGACTTAATACAATACTTTTAAAATTGGTCATTAGAGAAGTTGTAATTCGTGTGATAATTTTTGTTCTACTTAAAGCTATCAGAACCTTAAGTCCTATTTAGTTTAGTCGGGATGGCCGAACGATGAACCTTGGTCTCAATAAGCTCTTTATCAATAACTTGCAAGCTATGTGAAAGAGCAACTCACCATTTTGTTCACAGCAATATTTTCTGTGCCAGTGCTTAAACAAAGGTAATCAGGATATTGGAAGTAGTCAAGCAGGAAAGCAGAAAATCTGCAACAGCGAAGATAACCCGCGAAGGAAAACCATTCAAGAGCTTTTGCGGCATAAGCGCTTCGCTATTTATTCCACATTCTCTTGAGCGGTTTTCCTTCTTAGTTTTTGGTGGCTTACCAGATTATCAGCAGGAGAATAGATTCTCAGTCGAACAATCCAACCCATTCTCATTGCGTAGGCACCAAAGAGCGTCGCCGGGCGGAGTGTCAAGGGCCGGGTGGCCAAAAAACAATAAACACACCCGCTCCGTATAGCCTTGACGCTGTGGTCGGCGTCGGTAACTTTGCTGAAGGCAGTGAGAAAGGAACATTCTAAGTTTACTTTCACCTGTGAAAATAAACTTAGGGAAACGTAAGTTTACTTTCTTGATCTAACCATAGTTCTTTTACCATGCATCAATTGGTACATCTGAAGCGTTCAAATCGAATTTGTGAATTTCGCCAGTGCACCTTCTTGACACCATTTTCCATTTTATAAGGAACCGTTTTCTTCCAATTCTATACAGCGATTCCAATACTTTTTCTCAAAGACTCCAATTCAGCCTGCAGCTTCTTTTAATAATATAATGATTCCACCTGTTTAGACAGTCAAGGTTTTTGGTGTTAAAGCTATTTCAACACCCCTACCGGGAAATCAATCCCGTAGCCATAACTCGATGGGTATTGCTCGGCACCATTATATTTTTTCATCAAAGCAGGCACGTTCAATTGCAAAAAGCTTTTTAACCCGTTAACTGTTACCAGCTTATCAGTTGCTCCTGCACCTTGAAGCGCCTGCAACAAAACATAAGTAAATGCGCCATGGCCAAGCTGTGAAAATTCTTGTGCGAACTGTTGAGAGCCACTGGCCGCCATCCAATGCGTTCCCGTACTTCGGGCTACCACCGCGATGGATTTTTGTTGATTACCATCGTTAGTTAGCATAGCTTCAAACGCCCCTCCACTT
>DASWMZ010000072.1:0-2450 GCA_036399495.1 Pedobacter sp. | reverse complement strand
TCACCATTTAACAACCGTTGGTATAAATTAGGCGTATAAAACCTTTCGAAAATTACATCTAACGTTACCTTATGGCGATTCTTATAATAATATAATTGCTTCATACCCCCATCGGTTCCATCAAACCGACCACTTGGGTGTAAAAAAACAAATTCGTTACCATGTTTAAAAAGATATAGTGTCCCTAAAAGTTTACCCGATTTAGCCTTCCAGATCTTTATGTCGTCTTGAGATCGTGAATACAACAGCTCCTCGTTTGCTGATAGATAAATATCCGAAATATCTGGATGTGCTTTTTTCCTGCTGTAGATAATTTCTCCCAAATGGTTTACGGCAGATATTGTGCCATCATTTAACCCTACATAAGTTATGGGAAGATTCGACGTACTCCTGATATCGCATGAACCGGTATAAAAAAAAACCGTCGATTTTGAGATTAATAGTCCGGTTTTCAAATCATATATTTCGGAAGTTGATTTTGAAGCTAATAGTCCGACTGCCAAATATTCTCCGGAAGTACTTCGGGTTAAAAGCTCCACCTTCTTTCCATCATCAGAAATACTAATCTCTTTGTTATTCGAATAGTCTTTTATATCCAAATTAAATAGAAGCTTCCCCGTAGTTACATCCCGAACCTGCGCACGACAGTAGGAAGAACCTACGTCTACAGACCCTACCAGTCTCTTACCAGGATGTACATAATATGAGTTGAAAGAACTATTGGTGAAAATTTTCTCGGAGATACCAGTTTGTACATTAAGCCGATTTAACGTGATTTCTTTCTTTGACTGGGAATAAGCAGGATAATAAAGCGTTTTATTATCGGTGCTAAAAAACACCAGTCCTCCGGTTAGCATTTCTGCATCTCCCGGCAATTTAATCGTTTTTAAAATCTTGCCAGATATTCCGTTTCGCAAAGTATGTTTGTTATAGTGTTGATCAAACAAGGCGATCGTATCTCCAGTTACACTATACCCCATATTCGGGGTATATACATCCAGTGGTAAGTGTCGATAAGGTTTTAGCGTATTAAGATCGATACTTTTATACTGAGAATCATCTACTAGAGTATGGACTAACCCTGTTTTAGGATTGAAGGAGAATGTAGAACCCACATATTCAGAAACTTTCCTTTCAAAATTTCCTATTATTTTATTTTGTCGAGCCTCTACTATTCTTATACCCTCTGACATATAAGGAGCATACAAAATGTTTTCTTTCCCTCTGTAATACCCAGAGAATGAATGAGTGACATCATTCAATGGTTTAAAACTTTCGCCACTATAACGTATGCTTGTGCGATGAATAACTGAGTTTTTGCCAACAATAAAATCTTTATTATCTACAGATGGTATAATTACATACATGTAGTCCGGAACAGCAACACTCCCAATTAATTTAGCTGAAAAAATATCCCTGAATTTGATGCCTTCTCCATTGACATAGGCAGCTATGCATTTTAAATTAGGAAGGTATGAGGAACTAGATGCTTTTTTCTCGTACTTAAATTCAAAATCTAAATGCTTGTCGATGATGTTCCATACCTGCCATCCGTATAAATTATATAATAAAATATGATCCGCATCTAAAACTTCGATACCTGATTCAAATCCATCGAAGTTCAATTTCATGACTACTGTTTCCTTGTGGGTTGCAATATCAACTTCTACTATTCCATCCTTCCCTAAATAAATTTTTTTACTATCCAGAGAAAATTTTAAACTACTATAACGCCCCCCTCTTGTATTAAAGAGCCGCTCACCCGTGATGGTCGAAAAACAGATAAGAGAACCATGCAAAACGAACGCTAGTGTATTGCCATCATTGCTCACTTCAAACCCCTCTATTTCTGCACCTCCCGTTGGAAAGGTATACAATTGGTCGTGTGTCTTAACATCCCACATCACAATCTTTTCTGATTCTGCAGTATATATATACTTGTTTTGCTTATCGCAAATAATTTTTTCGACATTCTTATAATTGCCAACGGGTACGATTATATTGCCTGTTTGGGCATAACCAGATACCATAATGAATTGAATAAGCAAGAAAAAAAAGAATTTATACATCGTTTAGCTGTTAAAAATAGATATTAAAATCTGCAGAAAGTTGGTTACTTCACCACCCCTACCGGGAAATCAATCCCGTAACCATAACTCGATGGGTATTGCTCGGCACCATTATATTTTTTCATCAAAGCAGGCACGTTTACCTGCAAAAAGCTTTTTAAACCGTTAACTGTTACCAGTTTATCAGTTGCTCCTGCACCTTGAAGCGCCTGCAATAAAACATAAGTAAATGCCCCATGACCAAGCTGTGAAAATTCTTGTGCGAACTGTTGAGAGCCACTGGCCGCCATCCAATGCGTTCCCGTACTTCGGGCTACCACCGCGATGGATTTTTGTTGATTACCATCGTTAGTTAGCATAGCTTCAAACGCCCCTCCACTT
>DASWMZ010000071.1:0-8127 GCA_036399495.1 Pedobacter sp. | reverse complement strand
CAATAGGTGAGGGGACTTCAGAAATTCAGAAAATCGTAATTTCGAGGGAAGTTTTGAAAGATTAGTTTCCGTACCAATTGTCTCTCCAACCCTTTTACACTAAATGGTATCATTTTATCAGGTCTTAATTTATAGATTTGGTTCTAATATCAATTCCAATTTTAAATCACTAACAGTAAATATGAGTATGTCAAAATTATCAGTCTTATGTTTTATAAGTACTGTAATTATCCTTGTTGAAGCATGTAGCCAAAGGCAAATAGTACAGGAAAAGCCAATAACCGAAAATATCGTCACGCAGCAGCTGGTTCCGCGTCCAATGGAGGCTTGGGTTATTCGTTCTGTTCTAGACTTGCAGCCACGGATGTTGAGTGCAGCATTAAACAAGAACCTGTGGGTGGCATATAATACGGCTAATGGAGCGTTCTACAAAGCGTGGAAAGGAAATATAAACCTCGAAGGTGCAGTTTATACATCAGCTCACGGGCCTCAACCAACCACTACAGGAATAACGTATTTAGAGGAACCAAATACTAACCCATGGGCAATCTCTGAAAACGGTGTGGAAAGTATACCACTTGTAACTTACAAAGGACATCAGGTTTTAAACAATCAACTCATATTAAAGTATGATTTAACTCATAAAGAAAAAATAATCCATATTTCTGAAAAGCCGGAATATGTAGAAGTTGGCGGAGATAGAGTTGGTTTAGAGCGTGTGTTCCTTGCAACGAATGTTCCGGCAGGAGTTCGCGTCAGTCTAAAAATGAAGCTGAATTCTTTAGTTGCTCAAAGCGACTATAAAACAGATGGTGAATTTGAAATTCAAAATGGAAAACTTACCCTTAATAATGGAAAACGCACAACTTATTTGGTAAATCTGACAGCCCTGCCAGCACCTTTAGTTGAAACCAAGCCGGAAGTAAAAAGCAATGAAGAAGATGTTAAGGCAATTCTGGCAAAAAGCGATTGTAATGCCTGTCATAATCGTGATGTGAAAACGGTTGGGCCATCTTATATAGCTATAGCACAGCGATATTTAATCTCAGAAAAAAACAAAAATGCCTTAATTACCAAAGTGATTAAAGGGGGAGCTGGTAATTGGGGGCAAATACCTATGACACCGCATCCCAATATGCTTAAGAAAGATGTCGAAACACTGGTTTCCTATATCCTTGCTTTAGATGCAAATCAGGAAGCCAGTGATGCAAGCAATAGATTGATGCCTAAGCCAAAGTATAATATAAGTTGGGAGGCTATTAATCCGGCGAAAGCCGTATCCACTTTTGAAAAACCCGGAATGGCAGTAAATATTTATCAGTTTCCTAAATCAATAGGTGATTTTCAGGAAATTACTGGCGAAATGCTTCCTAAGTTTTCCGGTTCGGTTAATGCGCTTCATATAAATAACAATGAACTTTCAAATTTCGCCGAAAATTTTGTTCTTCACGCAACTGGTTATATAAATATAAAAAAGACTACAAATGTGGTGTTTAGATTAGTTAGTGATGATGGCTCACGTTTATTTATTGACAATAAGCTGGTAGTAGATAATGGTGGAAATCATGCACTTGTGCCAAAAGACGGAGAAATTATTTTAAAACCGGGGAAACATCCTTTTAAACTGGAATACTATCAAGGTGGTTATGGTTATGGAGTTTCTCTCCAGTGGGCTCCTCATGGTTCAGAAGCATTTACTGTAGTTCCTCCTTCAATATTTACTTTTAAATCATCCGATTTAAAAAGATCCCAGGAAGAATCAGTGGTAGTTATTACCAAACCTGGCGATGGGGATGAACCATTGACTGTACATCCAAGTTTTACGCTTAATCAGGCAAGACCAGATAATTTTCAGCCAAAAGTAGGGGGAATAGATTTCCTATCTGATGGCAGAATGGTAGTAAGCACATGGGATTCTTTGGGTGCCATTTATATTGTTGACGGAGTAAAAGCAGCCACTGCAAATGAAATCAAAGTAAAACGAATTGCTTCGGGCCTTGCTGAGCCCTTAGGAATCAAGGTTGTAGATGACGAGATTTACGTACTACAAAAGCAAGAATTAACTAAATTGGTCGACTCGAATAAGGACGATCTCATTGATGAATATCAAACTGTAGCAAACGACTGGAAGGTTTCGGCAAACTTCCACGAATTCGCTTTTGGTTTGGTATATAAAGACGGATATTTTTACGGCGCACTTGCCACGGCGATTAACCCGGGAGGCGCCAGTACAAAACCCCAAATTCCTGATCGGGGGAAAATTGTGAAGATTTCTAAGAAGGATGGTTCGGTTGAATTAATATCCAGAGGATTAAGAACACCTAACGGGATTGGATTTGGAGTGGATAATGAGATTTTTATTGCTGATAACCAAGGCGATTGGTTACCGGCAAATAAAATTGTTCATTACAAAGAAGGAGCGTTTTATGGTTCACGTTCGGTTGATTTTGAGGGTACTGCAAACCTAACCGAAACATTGCCGGTAGTGTGGTTAGCAGAAGACGAAATTGGGAACTCTCCGAGTCAGCCTGCAACACTAAATGTAGGCCCGTATTTAAATCAAATGATTTTTGGCGATGTTACCCATGGCGGAATAAAACGTGTTTTTGCGGAAAAGGTTAATGGCAGCTATCAAGGTGTGGTCTTTAGGTTTACTCAAGACCTTGAAGCAGGTGTCAATCGTTTGGCTTGGGGGCCAGACGGCTCGCTGTATATTGGAGGAATTGGTTCTGCAGGTAACTGGGGGCAAGCTGGAAAGCTTAAATATGGATTGCAAAAGCTTACGTTTAATAACAAAGCCACTTTCGAGATGCTGGCTGTAAGAGCCAAGCCTAATGGTGTTGAGATTGAATTTACTGAACCTTTAAAGGAGGGGATGGGCCGTAAAGCTTCGGACTACACTATCAGGCAATGGTATTTTAAACCTACAGCAGATTATGGCGGACCTAAGCTGGATGATAAAGTTCTTCAAATTAAAGACGTAAAGGTTTCCCAAGACAGTAAAAAAGTATTCTTAGAACTACCGGGAATGCAACCCAAGCATGTGTTATATATTCGATTGAATAAAGAATCAGTAATAAGCTCTACGGGAAAGAACTTATGGACTACCGAGGCATGGTATACCATGAACGCTATTCCTTCTAAGGAGTAATACGTCATTATTAAAAGCGAAATTTTATAAGTGTTTCGCCTTTAATATTTAAATTTTTTTATATTTGCAATCCCTAAAAAGCACGGGAGGAGGTATTTTACAGATTATGATCATAATAAACATAAAAGACGGTGAATCATTAGACAAGGCTTTAAAACGCTTTAAAAAGAAATTCGAAAAAACGGGAGTTTTAAGAGAGCTTCGGAGTCGTCAGGCATTTGAAAAGAAATCTATTACCCGCCGTACTCAGGTTAAAAAAGCGATTTACAAGCAAGGCTTAAACCAGGAAGCTGGAGTGTAACCCTTTTTCAACATAAATTTAATTATTCAAAACCTATTTGTATATTGCTTATGGCATATATAAATAGGTTTTAATGTTTATAGAGCGTTTTAATAACTACCTACAGTACGAAAAACGATTTTCTGCGCATACAATCAGCGCTTACATAAAAGACCTACATCAATTTCAAAATTTCTTAGCGCAAAGCGATACTGCATTAGAATCAGCAAAGCATTTAGAGATTCGCTCCTGGGTAGTATCATTATTAGATAACAAGACCGAAGCCAGATCTGTTCAGCGTAAGCTTTCTTCTTTAAGAACTTTTTACAAATTTCTTCAACGCGAAATGCTGATTGAAGTTAATCCCACTCTACAAGTAAAAGCTCCTAAAATTCCTAAGCGGTTACCGGTATTTGTTGAAGATTCAAAGCTTAATACCTTGCTAGATACGGCTGATGTTTTTTCAAATGATTTTGAAGGTTTAAGAGACAGGATTGTTGTAGAGCTTCTGTTTGGAACCGGTATCCGTTTAGCTGAACTGGTAACATTAACTGACGGCGATATAAATACATATGAACAAACTATCAAAGTGTTTGGTAAACGTAGCAAAGAAAGAATTATCCCGGTAAACGCATCGCTGATGAATTTACTAGCCGAATATCTTAAAGAAAAAGGCAGTCAAAATTTTACAGATCTTTCTTCAGCCTTAATCGTAACAAGTGAAGGTAAAGCCGCATATCCAAAATTGATTTATCGCATCGTAAATAAATATTTGAGCCAGGTTAGTACTCATCAAAAGAGAAGTCCACATGTGCTAAGGCATTCTTTTGCTACAAGTCTTTTAAATAAGGGTGCAGATCTTAACGCTATCAAAGAGTTACTGGGCCATGCTAATTTATCAGCAACCCAGATCTATACCCACAATTCTGTTGAAAGATTAAAAACAATTTATAAACAAGCCCATCCAAAGGCCTAAAACAAGGAGGAAAAATGAAAATTAGTGTTCAATCCATCCATTTCAATGCCGACAAAAAATTGTTGGCCTTTATTCAAAAAAAAGCAGATAAACTTGATCAATTTTTCGATCAGATTATTAGTGCCGAAGTTTATCTTCGATTAGAGAAAACCGAGGATGAATTAAATAAGATTTTGGAAATGAAAATACATCTACCGGGAAATATGCTCTTTTCAAAACAACAATGTAAATCTTTCGAAGAAGCTGCTGATCTGGCATCAGAATGTCTTAGGCGTCAGATAGATAAGTATAAGGCTAAATCGAATATGCGTTTAAGTAAGTATAAATCAAATTTAGAAGTAAATATGGTAAATGCCTGATTAGAAAGGACTCCATAAAAATGCTAAATCCGGCCGTCTTTTGACTGCGGGATTTTTTTTGAAAAAAATTTTGCTGCGCTTTTAATTTGTGTAGATTTGCAGTCCCTTTCAGAAAGGTTGTTCTATAAGAATAATTAATGGAAGAATTGTTCTTTAACTTACGAATTTTAAGCGTTTTTAAATAAATGCCTCCTTAGCTCAGCTGGTAGAGCAACTGACTTGTAATCAGTAGGTCATTGGTTCGATCCCGATAGGAGGCTCTGTGATTTACGATTGAATAGTTTTGATTTACGATTTGGCATCATGCTAAATTAAAAATGCACATCTGACATCGTCAATTATTGGGGGGATACCAGAGCGGTCAAATGGGACGGACTGTAAATCCGTTGCTTCGGCTACGAAGGTTCGAATCCTTCTCCCCCCACGGAATAAATGATTGAAGGAAAGAATAACCGAAGGATTGAATTATGATTTTATCATTGAATAATTCAATCCTTCAATCATTATAATAAAACAAGCGGAAGTAGCTCAGTTGGTAGAGCGATAGCCTTCCAAGCTATAGGTCGCGAGTTCGAACCTCGTCTTCCGCTCTGGTAGTACATTGGTTTATTAGTCAATGGTCTATTAGTTCAGTAGTAATTTGTAGTCTGCGGTTGCAGAACACTAATGAACTACTTTACAATTTAACTAATGAACTAAAACAAGCCGATGTAGCTCAGCGGTAGAGCACTTCCTTGGTAAGGAAGAGGTCATGGGTTCAAGTCCCATCATTGGCTCTTGAATGAAATTTATTCATAAAGTATAAAAATTAACCTACTAATAGAAGTATAACATCATGGCAAAAGAAAAATTTGACCGTAGTAAACCCCACCTTAACATAGGTACAATCGGTCACGTTGACCACGGTAAGACTACATTAACTGCAGCAATCACTAAGGTATTAGCAGATGCAGGTTACTCAGAAGCACGTTCATTCGAATCGATTGATTCTGCTCCTGAAGAAAAAGAAAGAGGTATCACAATCAATACAGCTCACGTAGAATATTCTACAAAAAACCGTCACTATGCACACGTTGACTGTCCAGGTCACGCGGATTATGTAAAGAACATGGTTACTGGAGCTGCTCAGATGGATGGTGCTATCATCGTAGTTGCTGCAACTGATGGTCCTATGCCTCAAACTCGCGAGCACATTCTATTGGCTCGTCAGGTTGGTGTTCCTTCTCTAGTTGTTTTCATGAACAAAGTAGATATGGTTGACGATCCTGAGCTTTTAGAGCTTGTTGAAATGGAAGTTCGTGAATTATTATCTTTCTATGATTTCCCTGGTGATGATATTCCTGTAATTCAGGGTTCTGCACTTGGTGGATTAAACGGAGATGCTAACTGGGTTCCTAAAATTCTTGAATTGATGGACGCTGTTGATAGCTACATTCCAATTCCTCCACGTTTAACTGAGCTTCCTTTCTTGATGCCGGTTGAAGACGTGTTTTCAATCACTGGTCGTGGTACTGTTGCAACTGGTCGTATCGAGCGTGGTGTTATCAACTCTGGAGAGCCGGTAGAAATACTAGGTATGGGTGCTGAAAACTTGAAATCAACTGTTACTGGAGTAGAGATGTTCCGTAAAATTCTTGACAGAGGCGAAGCAGGAGATAACGTAGGTTTATTATTACGTGGTATTGAGAAAACTGATATCCGTCGTGGTATGGTTATCTGTAAACCAGGTTCAGTAACACCTCACACAGATTTTAAAGCAGAGGTTTACGTATTATCAAAAGCAGAAGGTGGACGTCACACACCATTCTTTAACAAATACCGTCCACAATTCTACTTCCGTACAACAGACGTTACTGGCGAGATCACTCTTGCTGAAGGTGTAGAAATGGTTATGCCAGGTGACAACGTTACTATCTCAGTAAAACTTATCAACGCTATCGCGATGGAAAAAGGTTTGCGTTTCGCTATCCGCGAAGGTGGTAGAACAGTTGGTGCTGGTCAGGTAACTGAAATCGTAGCATAAGACTTCTCTTAACCGAGATTAAATCGAGGTTACAATACATTCAAAGTACTTAGTTTTTAACTAAGTACTTTGTTACTAAATAATAAAATCTAATTCTAATTGAATTAGAGATACGGGAATAGTTCAATGGTAGAATAGAGGTCTCCAAAACCTTTGATCAGGGTTCGAATCCTTGTTCCCGTGCTAAAGCTTTAAAATGGCTAAAGTAGTAGAATTTTTAAAAGAATCGTACGACGAGATGACCACAAAGGTCTCTTGGCCGACTTGGTCAGAATTGCAGAGTTCTGCCGTAATTGTACTAGTCGCTGCCCTAATTATTGCATTGCTTATTTTCGCGATGGATACAGGGGTGCGTTCGATAATTGATACGTTTTATCGTTCAGTAGCTAATGGTTAATGAAATGAGTGATCAGTTAAAATGGTACGTAGTTCGGGCTGTTAGCGGCAAAGAAAAAAAAGTTAAACAATACATTGAGTCTGAGATCAATCGTCTCGGTATAACTCATTTATTGCCTCAGGTGCTGATCCCGATGGAGAAGTATTATCAAATGCGTGAAGGTAAGAAGATCGCTAAAGAGCGGAATTTCTATCCAGGTTACGTTTTGATCGAAGCGAATCTAGACGGGGAGCTTGAACACATTATCAAAAATGTCAATAGCGTCATTGGCTTCCTTGGCGATAAACAAGGAAATGCTGTTCCACTTCGTCCGGCAGAGGTTAATAGGATACTTGGAAAAGTAGACGAAATGGCTCAGCAAGGTGAGGTTATGAATGTGCCGTATTACGTAGGCGAAAATGTCAAAGTAATGGACGGTCCGTTTAATGGTTTCACTGGCGTGATTGAAGAAGTTAACGAAGAAAAGAAAAAACTGAAAGTGATGGTGAAAATCTTCGGTCGCCGTACTCCATTGGAGTTAAATTACATGCAAGTAGAGAAAGAATAGAAAATAGCCTCCAGCTGTCAGCTCCATGCTGAGAGCTCAAAGCTGAGAGCTCATATAAAAACCTTAATTGTTACATAGCTTCCAACTAACTAACATTGAGTATCAAATAATCAACAAAAATGGCAAAACAAGTTAGTGCGCTTATTAAATTACAGATAAAGGGAGGGGCCGCAAACCCGTCTCCACCGGTAGGACCTGCATTGGGTGCTAAAGGTGTAAACATCATGGAGTTTTGTAAGCAATTTAATGCACGTACCCAAGACAAGCCAGGCAAAGTATTGCCAGTTGTAATTACAGTTTACGCAGATAAGTCATTTGATTTTATCATCAAAACTCCGCCGGTTGCTATCCAGTTAATGGAAGTTACAGGTTTAAAGAGTGGATCGGCAGAGCC
>DASWMZ010000070.1:0-14595 GCA_036399495.1 Pedobacter sp. | reverse complement strand
GAAGAAAGAAAAAGCAAAATGTCGGTCATTAATGCAGTTAGAAACAAACTAATATGGAGAGTATTTGCATGTGTTAAGAACAATAAACTTTATGAGAAAAATTATCAAATAGCACTTGCATAAACCATAGAAATCGGGCGTGGCCTAGCAACTTTTCCTTGATGAAAAGTCACCAATACTCAGCGAAGCGATCTCATTTATTCTAATCAAAACAACCTATACACATAAATAAATCAAGAAAAAGAATGCTCGACCGCCTTTTTGTTCGGGCTACCGCTCGCTCTTCGGTTGCTTAAGTGATTCTTTGTGATGGAATTCAAACGCCAAATGCATCAAGCAGGCCATAGATTTCCAAACTCAAGAAGCGGCACCATTACCGGGTTTATCCGTAAAGAATTTTTAGAAGTTTGCGGCGACGGAAAATCAACGTTATTGGAGTTGATGACCGCTTATCCGCGAATTCGATTCCGGCTGGATGAGATAAAAACCAAACACTTACAAAACCTTGACCTTGTACTTCAAAAAGGAGAACACTTCGTTCTATGTTATGCCCTTAACTTAAGTCGCGGTGGTAAGCTTGTTAATATAGAACAAGAAAAAGATGAGCGCCTTTTGAAAATATTCGATGACTTAAGCAATCACTCCGACACTATTTATTATGGCCGCTTTGATCTAAAATGCACTTCCGTGGATGACCTTAAAAACGTGAGAAATTTTTCAATTCTGGAGTATAACGGGTGCGGTGCAGAACCACATCATGTTTATGGAAATGGGTATACTTTATTTCAAGCTTATAAAATACTTGCCCAGCACTGGGATGTGCTTTATAAAATTTCCAAAAGCAATAAAGAACGTGGATTTAATTACCTTGATTTCAGAAGTGGATGGAAAATAATGAAGGAATGCAGGAAATATTTCTCCGAACTAAGAAAAGCAGATAAGGCGCTCCCAGTCTTTAGCAGGGCTAATCAAACATTTACACCAAATATGAGTTTAAACACATAAGGGATTAGCGGCCCGATAAAGCAAATGTCCAACCATAGAGCTGACTCAGAAATCATACAGGAATACATCGAATACATCGCCAGCGATGGCTTTCCGTGTATTGCCGCCAAAGCGGCTGTAGCAAAGCAGCAGGTGCAATGCATTGTTGCCGATCATCTTGCCTGTCCGCACAACGATGAAGAAATCCTCCAATTTATATACGATTTTGTAGACTCCTATCGGGATTCGGATGCGCTTTATCATAGTGCGGCAGTCATCTTTAAAGGGCCGGAAGAGATTAATGAAGAGCTCTTCGAAAATCTTTTATGGATGCGTTTGCAATCTCTCGCCGACCTCGATTTAAAGCGTTATGACTATGATAAACGCGTAGACAGCAATCCTGATTCGGGCAAATTCAGCTTTAGCTTAAAGGAAGAAGCGTTTTTTATTATTGGATTACATCCTGCGAACAGTCGCCTCACCCGAAGATTTAACTATCCGGTTTTGACATTTAACCCTCATGCACAGTTTGAAGAACTAAGGGATTTAAACAAGTTTGAAAATATGCAGCGTGTGGTTAGAAAACGCGATTTAGCGTTTTCCGGATCCGTTAACCCGATGCTTGAAAACTACGGAACCAGTTCGGAAGCTCATCAGTACAGCGGAAAGCAATATGACGATGAATGGCAATGCCCTTTAAATATAAATGATGCAAGATCTAAACCAGATACCGCCGCGTAGTGGGGTGGCTTTAATACTTAAAAAAGGTGAACGCCTGAAGGTTGTTGACCTGGAAGGTGAGCAGGTTTCTGATTTGGTTTGTTTTAATCTAAATGATAAAGCCGAATACGTTTCATCAGGCCGAACAATCGATTACGCTGAAACGATATTCCTGACAACGGGCCATCCATTCTATTCCAACCGCAGCAATATCATGTTCGAAATTATTGAAGATACCGTTGGCCGGCATGATTTTTTACTTACACCCTGCAGCGCAGATACGTTTCGGATTATTTACGGCCATACCGAACCGCATTGCGGATGCTTTGGGAACCTTTGTAATGCTTTAGAGGAACACGGCATTTTGCCCGACAGCATCCCCGTCAGCTTTAATATTTTTATGCATGTTAGGGTTGATGAATATACCGGTAAAGTTTCGGTTCTTCCACCAAAAAGCAAGGCCGGAGATTATATAATTATTGAAGCAAAGATGGATTTGCTGGTTGGTTTGACTGCCTGCTCGGCGGAGATGTCTAATAACTATTCGTTTAAGCCGATTGGATATGAGATTGTGAGGTGATGTAATTGAATTTCACTATGTTTACTTTTCCATTCTGCGCTTAGTTATATTGAATCAAGATAGATTAGTCTTTCCAGTTTCTACTTAATGCACCTCTTTTAGGATTATAAGTTATTGCCCTACTCTATCAAAGGCGGTTTACGCTTTCTGTAAGCCCGTCAGCAATCTATGGTCCATGATAAGTCGATAACTTGATTATGGAATCTTGCGAAATGAAGCATCGTAAAGGAAACCTTAGTCACATGAGAACAATCCTGCCCCTTTTAATTTTCAGCTTTCTATTAGCCGGATGTAATGGAAATCAATCTATTTCCGAACAAGAGACAACAAGCGAAGTAATGATGGAGCTAAAAGCACCTCCGGTTGAAGATAATATTGTTTCTAAGGCCTCTGTCCCTACTTTACCTGTAGACACTTCGAAGAAAATAGTAAAGACCGGCAACATAAGTTTTGAAACGGCCGATGTTAATTCTACCCGAAAAGCAATTTTCGGCATTACAAAAAAATATGGCGGCTATGTTTCTGGCGAGAACGAATCAGGTTATGAAAATGGCCGAAAGAATTACACACTTAATCTTAAGGTTCCAGCAAAGAATTTCGATGTATTACTTCAGGAAATCTCAAATTCGGCGGATAAAGTAGATAGCAAGAATATTGAGATAAAGGATATAACAACAGATTATATCGACACGAAAACTCGGCTTCAAAACAAAAAGTTGCTGGAAGTACGTTATCTGGAGCTATTAAAAAAGGCATCGAAAATATCAGATATGCTCGCTATAGAAGATAAGTTATCGGAGATACGCAGCGATATAGAATCCGTAGAGAGCCAATTTCTACAAATGCAAAACCAGGTTACGTATAGTTCACTCGATCTTACTTTCTATTCAAAAAGCATTGCTAAAGAAACCGGGAAAGATTTTTTCTATGAGCTTGGAAGATCACTGATAAATGGCTGGGAATTTATGCTATCGCTTTTGCTGGGCATATTATCTTTTTGGCCCGTAACAATAATCGTAATTCTTATTTCTGTCTGGTTAAAAAGGGGCAGGATGAAGAAACGGCAATCTATTTAAACGACCTGAACTTACAATAGGCTGATGCCTAAGAATAATATATTGCCCTGATCACTATCTATAATTTATTAGAATATGCCCTACCCAATACTTCTACTGCTTCTTACACTGAATATTAATCTTTCCAAACCAAATCCGACTATCCTTAGTCACTCGAGGGTTTTGCCAGTAAAACTGATATATCCAAAAGGGAAAACGCTTGCGAGTCGCATTTCTGTGCCCACAGGCTTTGAGCGTATTAAAGATAAAAACGGACTCACAACCTATTTCAGAAATTTACCTGTTAAACAAGCTAATGCTCCTGTTCGGCTTTATAATGGCGGTTTAAAGAACAGGCAAGATGTACACGCCGCGGTTATTAAAATGGAAATAGGAAACAGAGATTTGCAGCAATGCGCTGATGCTGTGATGCGATTGCGAGCTGAATATTTATTTAAGCAAAAAAAGTACAGTGAAATACACTTTAAATTTACCAGTGGTGATATAGCAGCTTTCACAAAATATGCTGAGGGCTACCGACCGGTATTTAATCGCGATAACATGAACTGGTTTAAAAAAGCGTCAGCAAGCTACAGTTATCAAACTTTTCGAAAATACCTGGACCTGGTTTTCTCTTATGCCGGCACGGCTTCTCTTGAAAAGGAATTAAAACTTGTTCAAGGATTGAAAAATATTAAACCGGGCGATGTGTTTATCAGGGGCGGCTTTCCGGGTCACGCGGTAATGGTTGTGGATGTTGCGGTTAATACAAATACCGGTGAAAAACTAGACCTGCTTTCGCAGAGTTATATGCCTGCACAAGAAACTCATATTATAAAAAACCCTGAAAATAACAAGATTTCACCCTGGTATAGTACTGCAAATACGGGTAAAATAATTACGCCGGAATGGACATTTTCGCCATCTGAATTAAAGCGTTTCAGCACGTGGTAGGAACAGAATTACAACTGTTTTTTTAAGCCTGTGTTTATACGTTTTTCCGATACAGAATGCAAACATGCCCAATGCAACTGTTCGAAGGTTGGTGTAGAAGAATTTTGACAAGTGCCCACATGCCCAGACATCATAAAAATTATAGTCGTGAATAAGCATGATTTGTTCATACGCAGATATATAAGTTATGGTATAATAGACCAGAGTAAAGTTGACATCTTAAGCCTTCGCCGGTTTACTGTGGGATTTAGATTGCGAAAAAACCGCAGACTCGCTCCTCGCTAAAAGGAGGACAATTTAATGAGGGCACAAATTGAGGCAAAGGCTTATACTGGAGATAAACTGGCAGAACTTGGCCGAGCGGTTTAAACGCTTACAAACAACGGTCGCCTACGCATTTGCACTTAATGGCCCTTAAAATTAAATCGGGAGGGATTAGTGCCGTTGATTTGTATAAGTTCTGAAAGCGATTGGACTTAAATTTTAAAATAGCTTTCAACTCCTGACAAAGGGCTGTCAAACTCCACATTTAGTTTTGTTGCTTAACGAAATTAAAATGGAAAATTTAGAAATCAAATCATTTAGCGTAATCGGTATTGCAGTTCGCACAAGCAATGAAAACGGACAAGCGGGACAGGATATTCCAGCACTTCGGAATAAATTTAATTTAGAAGGCATTGCCGAACAAATCCCCAATAAAATTGACAATACTGTTTACTGCATTTATACAGATTACGAAAAAGACCATACCAAACCCTACACGGCTATTTTGGGTTGTCGGGTTGTAAATTTAGGGACAATCCCAACCGGAATGGTGGGCAAAACCATTGAAGATGCCACCTATTCAAAACATGTTGCTAGAGGAAATATTTTTCAAGGAGCAGTGTTTGTAGAGTGGACAAAAATATGGAACTCCCATTTGGACCGAGCTTTTACCGCTGACTTTGAAGTATATGGCCAAAAGGCTCAAAACCCAGAAAATGCAGAGGTTGATATATTTATTGCAATAAAACATCAGGAATAGTTTTAATTAATAAGGACATATTTCTGGTTAAATGTATCCTTTCTTTGTCGCTATAGGCCACTTATATAAAGCAGCCATAATTTATCTTTGTTTAACAATATTATCCCATGAAAAAACTACAATTTAAAACTCAGATCGATGCCTCATCAAACCATGTGTATAACACGATGCTTGCTGAAGATACTTACAAACAATGGACGGCAGAATTTAATCCAACTTCGTCCTATGAAGGGAGCTGGGATAAAGGCTCCACAATTTTATTTGTCGGACTAAATAAAGAAGGCAAGAAAGAAGGAATGGTCGCCAAAATAAAGGAGAATGTCCCGGGCAGCTATGTCTCCATAGAACATATAGGTTTATTAGACGGCGACGAACACGTTACCGAAGGGCCTGCCGTGGAAGGCTGGGCCGGAGCAAAGGAGAATTATACTTTTTCTGAAGAAAGTGGCGCCACCACCTTAACCGTAGATGTGGATACGAATGAAGAGTATATTACTTATTTTAATGATACCTGGCCCAAAGCATTAAACAAGCTAAAAACAATCTGTGAATCTTAGTCAGATTTGGCAATATGAATAACCCTGCAGGCGGTGTTTCTCCCGCTACAGGGTTATTGAATACTTAGAGGATGGGAAAATGAGAGCTGTATGTATCAGAAATACTCAACGCTCCATCTTTTGTTGATTGGTCCAATTTTTAAACTTTTCTATTTCTGTGTTTTGATCGGCGATAATCTCCCTGGCAATTGCAAGTAGCTTGGAATCTTTCCCATATTTTAAGTACCCTGTCGCCATGTCTACTGCGCTTTGATGATGAGGTATCATCATGTGTACAAACTGATGGTCGCGTGAGGCTGCAACATGCTCATCCATTTCCGGCATATTCATCATCACCTTCATACTCTCTTCCATCGATTTGGCAAAGCCTTCCTCTTTCTTAGCCGGATCATAATTCCTTTCATCACTTTGATGCTTTTCAATAAATTTATTCAACTCCTTAATTTCTGATCGCTGCGCATCAGAAATCTTTTCAGCCATCTCTTTAATTTTGGGATCTTGGCCAGACTGTAATACAACCTCAGCCATTTCAACGGCACCCTGGTGATGCGCTTTCATCATGAGTGCAAAATCTACGTCGATATTTCCTGTCATTTTAACTTTATGCATCTCACCCATCATTCTATCCATAGAACCCTTCATTGCGGAAGTGTTGACACTTTCCTGTTTGGAGTTGTTTCGACAGGCTGGTATTGCTGCTACAAGACAGAGAATTGCGGAAAATCTTAGAACATGTTTCATAGGAGTATTTTTTGATGTCTACAGGCAGCCGATTCGTGAGCAAGCTGCCTAATTTTGACAATTTGGGAAGAGAATTGTTTAGTTGCTGGGACGAACAACATGTTGAAATAACTTTCGTTCAATTCCTTTAATATTGCACATCTTACAACATCAGTTTAAAATCTAGTATGTATTTAAATTTAAAGCAAATCCTCGCTGTAGCACTCGTGTTTTCCGGTCTGTTTTCTCTTTCGTGTTCCGAGAATAACGCTAACAACACCAAGTCCGCATCTGCGCAGGATTCTTTGAATACGGCTACTGATTCAAAAATCACTGAATCTACCATCAGCCAACAGAAAAATCTTAACTATACCCCAAACGAACTTGGTAAAGTAATGGTTCTGGAATATCATCTCATTGGTTATCCTGAAGATCGCTGGAGAAGAACTCCGGAAAACTTTCGAAAGGATCTTCAAATGCTTTATGATAATGATTTCTACCCGGTATCGGTGCTCGATATCGCTTATGGAAATTTGAACGTACCTGCGGGAAAAACACCTTTTGCAATAACACTAGACGACTCTAGCGCAGGTCAATTTCGTTATATCGAAAAGAACGGACAATTAGTTATCGACCCCGCCTGTGCCTTAGGTATTATGGAAGATTTTAAAAAGAAGCATAAAGATTTTCCTGTTACGGCCACTTTCTATGTTCTCCCTGCCATTAAACCTAACCTCCGCTTATTTGCCCAACCAGAATACAAAAAACAGAAATTGGAGTGGTTGGTGAAGAACGGATACGAAGTAGGTAGTCATAACTGGTACCATTCTATGTTATCTAAATTAAGTGATGCCGAGGTTCAAAAACACCTTTCGATGTTTGTAAAAGAAATAAGGGAGTTTTTGCCAGATTACGAAGTAAAGACAATGGCTTTGCCTTTAGGTATGCATGCAAAAAATCGCGCTCTTGAGTCGAAAGGAGAATTCGAAGGCACAAAATACAATCATCAGGCAGTTCTTCTGGTAGGTTCTGTTAGTTCGGTATCGCCTTATTCTAAAGATTTCAATCGCCTGGCTATTCAGCGCGTTCAGGCGGGGGAGCATACCGAAAACCCTGAGACCTTTATGAAGAGCCAGATTAAACATAAAACGCGGTTTGTTTCTGACGGCAACCCCAAAACCATTTCGGCACCGGAAAGACTTAAAGACCAGCTGAAACCCGGCCTCGAGAAAAAATACAGTATCAAATGGATTAAAGAGGAGCAGAAAGTTGCTCAGAATTGATAGCATATAGCCTCGGCGGTTTTGCGTCCGAGGCTATTTTTTAAGTGATAGGGATAGACAAACTGAAATAAAACGTTGAACCCTTCCCTATTTCACTTTCTACCCAAATTTTTCCGTTATGGCGGTTGATAATTTCCTCACATAAATACAAGCCGATACCAAACCCGCCGATAGCACTTGCAGGATTACCCTCAACACGGTAATAGCGCCGAAAAAGTTTATCAATATCTAGGATTTGTATCCCGATGCCTTCATCGCGAACGCTCACCACCGCATTCCCATTGTCAGTGACACAGGCCACCTGAATTGTGGTATCGGAAGGAGAATACTTCACTGCATTGGATAATAGATTATTGATTACCTGGCCTATTTTATCCCTGTCGGCATTAACAATGGTACTAATAACAGGGTGAAAGTAAACACGATGCGAAGAGATGGTTGCCAGTGTTTCATCCTCTGTTTCTTTCATCAAGTCTGCCATATCGAATATCTGCTTATTGATATGGATCTTACCCGATTCGAGGCGCGACACGTTTAGGAAACCGTTAATCATGGTGGTCATTTTATTCACCTGATTGCGGGCTTTTTCGAGTATTCCTATATTGAAGGAATCTGAGGTTTTGGCGGCCTTGCCGTGGAGAATTTGAATATAACCATTCATTGAGGTTAGCGGCGTTTTAAGTTCATGGCTCACCATTCCAATGAAGTCGTTCTTTCGTTGCTCATCCAGCTTTTGTTCAGTAATGTCGTGAATTACCCCCGTAAAGGTGTTTAGTGTATCGTCACTGTAAAAAGCGGGTTTGCCAACAGACCTCACCCATCTTAGCTTTCCATCGTTAAAACGCGACAAAGGGTATTCTGTGGAAAATGGTTCCCCGAGGCTCATGGACGCATTAGCTTCGCGATCAACGCGGATTCTATGATCTTCAGGAATCTGCATCATAGCCTTGTCGTAACTCAGCTCCTCATCAGGATCGAAGCCGAATATTTCCTTAAAACGGGCAGAAGTTCTAAACTTACGTTCCGGACCTTCAATAGACCATGTTCCAAGCTCGGCCGACTCTATTGCAAGCCGCAAATCTTCTTCTGCATCTTCAGCCTTTTTTCTTGAATTTACATGTTCGGTAACATCAACTGCCGAGTGCATTACACCGGTAACCGTCCCATTCTCTACTACCGGCTTATATGTTATATTGTAATAGCCAAATTGTAGCTGGCCTTCGTGGATGAGCATGGTGGGCTCTTCGAGTAATTTATATTCTTTGCCGGTATAAAATGCTTGTCTTAGAATATCAGCAACAGGCTGTTCTTTAAGTTCTGGAAGAACCTCAAATATAGACTTTCCTTTAACGGAACTGTCCCTATTAATAATCTCGAGCATGGCCTCATTAATCTCCTCGAAAATAAAATCTTCGCCCATAGTAAGTGCCATGGCTACCGGTGAAGATTTAATCATCCCAAAAAAACGAGTTTGGCTCTCATGCAGCTTGTTAATAGTCGATTGCAAATTTGCCTGAACACTAACCAGTTCCTCATTCGCTACGGAGAGCTCTTCGTTGCTGTTTGTTAGCTCCTCGTTAATCCGTTGGGTTTTCAACTCTGCCTGCTCTATCTTCCTGCGGCTGAGCACCTGTGATGTAACGTCAATCGCTACCACCAATATGCCAGAGGTGGAGCCATCTAATTCTATAATTGGCTGATAAGAAAAATTTACGAATGATGTTTCAAATACACCATCACGGGGGAACTCGATTGGGAGCTCTTCGAAACTTACCGTTTCACCCTTATAATATACTTTGTCGAGCAAAGGCTCAAAGTTGGCTTTTAAATGTTTAAGGCCTTCGAAAACAGGTCTGTTTAAAAACTCAGAGGGTATTCCCCAAAGCTTGAACATCGGTGTATTGGCGACCTGGATTATATAATCGGCGCCGATGAGAATAGCCATGGCTACTGGCGACTGCATAATCATACTCCGGAGGTTGCTGTTGGTTAACTCAACCTGTTTCCGTGCCATTACAAGCTCGGTGACATCTGTAGCCACGCATAATACGGCCCAAATATCTCCTTCATTGTTCTTTAAAGGTTGATAAGAAAACTTATAGTGGAATGTTTGTAATACTCCGTTTACCGGGAGATCTGCCCTTTCCTGCTCAGAAAAGAAAGCAATGCCCGTCGTATAAACTTGTTTAAGAAGCCCGGAATAGGGCTGATCGACAATTTCGGGTATCGCTTCGACAAAAGGCTTGCCTATTACCGAGCGATCTTTGTCCCAGGCAATGAGTGTTGCGTCATTTGCATAAATCACTTTGAAGTCTTCTCCTGCACAAACATATACTGGGCCCGGAGAGGAGTCGCTTATGGCAAGCAACTGCTTTTGCATTTCTAAGGTGTCTTCCAATTTGTATTATTAAAGCTGCTAAACATTGAATACAAGCAGCCTTCAAAACTACTCAGGAAATTTGTCTGGAAATAAGAGGCTTAAAATACTTCGATATCAGCGTTTACTAAAGTAAGCATTTTAAGAATAACAGCCAGTGTTAATTAAGAAGATTAAGACATCGCCCTGCTTCATCCTCACGCAACATGCAGTTCATCTCTTTTTTTGAGGAGGCCCGAACGAGAGCAGAGGGAGGTTCCCTCCTCGAATTCCCGCGCACTCCTAAATCGAATGAAAAAATATGCCGATCAAAATCAAGAGGATGATTGATAAGCATTCTAAAATCGCTGCTAGTATTAAAGTCAAATAAAACCAACAAAATTTTTCGATTTGCGGGTCACGAGTTTGTTTCTTCCTTCTTGAACTTTTGTAAATAATAATAGCATTAATAACAAAAAATATGCTGAAGGAAAAACTAATACCCCCTGGACATCACTTGTGATCCAAATTATTTATACCTGAATTTTATCTGCCGGGACGTTGTTGACTTTTGCTATTTCAGCTAATAGTAATGGTTAGGGAATGAAAGCTTTATTATCTTAGCGTTAAATCCAGATGGCAATGTGAATATCTCGTTATAACCCTTTAAAACCAATGTACTTATGAAATCGAACTTATTGCTAATTTTAGCGGCCGGCGTAATAAGTCTGTCGGCTTGTACAAATAATATAGATAAAAGAACATCAACCAACACAGATTCTGTAATTAAAACAGTTATGATTCCAGACAGCAGCAATTTTAATGCAACTATAGATGGTAAGCAGGCAAGCTTATATCTATTAAAAAACAAAAATAATGTACAAGTGGCCATTACAAATTATGGTGGTCGGATTGTGAGTATTCTCGTACCTGATAAAGATGGAAAGTTAGTTGATGTCGCACTCGGGTATGAAAAGGTCTCAGGATACCAACAGGCAAACGAGCCTTACTTTGGTGCTTTAATCGGTCGGGTGGGTAACCGTATAGGTAAAGGTACCTTTATTTTGGAAGGTGAAACAGTAAAAATTCCGGTAAACAACGGCGAAAATTCTTTACATGGTGGCTCAAAGGGGTTTGACGCACAGGTTTGGGATGCTAAGAAAGTAAACGATCATATTCTAGAACTTTCGCGGGTTTCTCCCGACGGCGAAGAAGGATATCCTGGTAATTTAAGAGTTAAAGTAATTTATACGTTAACAGATGATAATGCCATTAAAATGGATTATACGGCAACTACTGATAAAACTACAGTTGTGAATTTGACAAATCATGCTTACTTTAATCTTAATGGTGAGGGTAATGGTGATATTAACGATCATATTTTACAAATCAATGCGTCAAAAATTACCCCTGTAGATGCCGCTTTGATTCCAACTGGTGAATTAAGGGATGTAACCGGAACTCCATTTGATTTTAGCAAACCTACCCCAATAGGTGAGCGTGTAAACGCCAACGACGAGCAATTGAAGCTGGGTAAAGGCTATGATCATAACTTTGTATTAACAGATGGTTCTAAAAATCTAAAACCGGCGGCAAGAGTTGTTGGTCCAAAAACCGGAATTACCTTAGAAGTTTTAACTACGGAGCCCGCTATGCAATTCTATGGCGGCAATTTCCTTGATGGAAAATTAACAGATACAAAAGGTGGAAAAGTCTATCAGCATCGGACGGGTTTTTGTTTAGAGACACAGCACTATCCTGATTCTCCTAACAAGTCTGCATTCCCAACTATTACACTTCAACCAGGGGAAACTTACCAAACTACAACTTTATACAAGTTTGGTGTTCAGTAACTATAGTACGTGTTATAAATAAAGCAGTATAGAAGTTTTGGAGGCCTCGGCCTTCGATATCCATGAAAGATTTGTCTACGCAGAGTTCCTGAAAGAGGAGACTCCGCGAGAAGAAAGAAAAGTTCGGACTATTACCCCGGTACCTTTTAGACCTAAAATATTAGTAGCAGTTTTTTGTCATTTGATAGATTTATCAGGAAAAATATACTAAATCAATTTCACTAAGCAGCGGCTCTTCCCCTACTGGCTTAAGCGAAGACAGTGAAGAAGCCCCCAGCTGAAGTCAGCACCTGAACTTAAGCCAATGAAGGTATTGTCCTGGTTTCTATTTTCCCGATCTCATTGCTTTTAGTTTCTTTACAGAAGGGTCATTCAAAAATTTCTGGTACTCGGGTGTATCCATCCCATAGATGGCAACTTTTCCGTCACTGTCGCTATGTACGCCAAAACCATAAGTCTTTGGTAGAGGCGAAGCACGAAAACACGGTTGGCCCTTAGAGAAAAATTGTTCCCTAGCCTGCTTTTGTTCTTCTGTGGTCAAGTCGTTTCTTTCAGCAAACACCTGGAAAAAGATTTCGTCGGAGGTGAATTTATACGGATTTTTAATAATCAAATCGTATTGCATTTCGGCGACTGTTTTCTTGCCTTTTGCCGGGGGCTGTACTCCGCTGCTGACCTTTGTATCGTCGGCAACTTCGATAAAAGTATCAAAGTAATTGGTTGTATGTATTTTCATTTGTGTATTGACTATGTTTCTGATGTAAGGCCCTTAATCTGAATTAAGCTTACTCGAAGAGTGCAGAAACCCACCCTTAATGCCTATTACAGATAAAGATCTTCTAGCTTCTAAAAAACGACATAGTATCGGAAGTTACAAAATTTCATTTTTATTGGCAAGGCTTATTACAGTTTAAAAGCCTGACGTGCCAGTAATTTCCAGTCACCTTTTTCTTTCTTGAAAATCAGGAGAACACCTAAATTAAATAGGGTACTGATACCCTTATTCGTTAACTCACCCTGCATTTTATGTCTCACAACGGCGGTTTTTCCATCCACGTGAACGGTTTGTTGACTTATATCCATGGTGACATAGTCGAGTTTACCTCCTGTTAAGGCTTCAATAAAAAGCACCCTATCCTCAATTCTACCACTGGAGTGGCCATAACTAAGGTTTTTGGACGTTATACTTTCCAAAGCAGCTTTATTGCCATTAAGCAATGCTTCTTTCAAGCGCTCAACAGATGCTGTCACCTCCTTTACTGATTTTGATTGTGCGAAGCCTGCATTTGTAATTACAAAGCAAAACAACAGTATGAAAATATTTTTGATCATATCTGATATAATTTTGAGGCTCTAAATTAGGATTTTTTTAAGAGGATAAAGCAAACAGACACCGTTGTGGCAAAGCAAGTGTAGCAACATGACATCCGATATTTTCGGGGCCATAACTGTACCTTAATATTGTTCATTTATATTTGATCTACATGCAAAAGAAAGAGAGTGATATCGAGACATTCTGCCCGGCGAGCAGGCAAGAATGGAGAGCATGGTTGAAGGAAAATCACGACTCAAAGGAATCTGTGTGGCTTGTCCAGTATAAAAAGCAGGCCCAGGTCCCCAGCATATCCTGGACTGAAGCGGTTGACGAAGCTCTTTGCTTTGGCTGGATAGACAGCATCAGAAAAAGTATCGATAAAGACAAATTCCTCCAGTTTTTCAGCAAACGAAAACCCCGGAGTAATTGGTCCAAGATTAACAAAGTCAAAGTTGCGAAACTCATTGAAGAGGGACATTTGGAGAAAGCAGGATATACAAGCATTGAAACTGCTAAAGGAAATGGTTCCTGGTCAATTTTAGATGAGGTTGAAGAATTAATCATTCCTGATGACCTGAAAATAGAATTTGAAAGAAGACCCGGGTCTAAAGAATATTTTTTGAGCCTAAGCAAGTCTGCAAGAAAAATGATGCTGCAGTGGATTGTACTGGCTAAACGTCAAGAAACCAGGCAGAACCGAATAAAGGAGCTTGCGGAACATGCTGTGAGTGGCGTTAAACCAAAACAGTTTAGATGATGAAGAGGATTAGTCGACCGGCCCCGATCTACGAAGCCTCCTCTAGGGCAGGCGTCCGCTTGTGCTATAGTGTACGTTTGAATATTCAAAAAGCCTTTCTCTCTTCCATAATCTCTCGCGCGGCTTATTTAAAAGGTCCGAACTACAAGTGGCCGTTGCACAACTCTTGCTCAATTTGAAGTAATATTCTAGCGAGTAGGTTATTTTTCTCACTTGAATTAGCATTACGACCTCTAACTCTTGGAAAAGCGTATCAATAAGCTTATTGATGTGCACAAGCGTATCAATAAGCTTATTGAGGTTGGGCGGAGTTGTAGTTATCTCCATTTTTCTGATTAACTTCTTTAGATTGTAAGCCATCCCAGCCAGAAGCATACATTTATTGGCCAGCGATATCCCTTTTGTATATACTTTTCGTAAGCCTGCGTATTCGATTA
>DASWMZ010000069.1:0-3149 GCA_036399495.1 Pedobacter sp. | reverse complement strand
CTACAATAATTGGTTGATATATAGAATTTTTTCTAATGTATCTTGTGGCTTCCAATCCATCCATTTCAGGCATTAACACATCCATCAAAATTACATCGTAAGACTTTTCTGCCAACATTTCTACCGCTTGTTGACCATTGTTGGCAACTTCTATATTGTAACCCAACTTGCTCAATACTTTTGTAGCAAGCTTTTGGTTAATCAAATTATCCTCCGCCAGCAGGATATTCAACGGAAAGGCTAATGCAAAGTCTTCGCTTAACAAACTTTGTTTCTTTTGCTCAATAGGTTCCGTACTTTGCCCATTGCCTTTAAGCTCTTGTTGAACCAGTTTAAATAATTGGGCTTGTTTAATGGGCTTAGTTAGTACCGCATTAAACAGTTCAGGATATTTTGATCTGCTTTCGTCACCCACCGAGCTTAACAAAATAATTGGGAGTTGAGGATTTTGAGACTTAATTAGTCTCGCTAGCTCTATGCCGTCCATCTCCGGCATTTGCATATCAGAAATAACAAGCGATAAATCTTGCTCCAATGTTAATATTTCTAGTGCCTGTTTACCAGACTCAGCCAAGATGGGAATCAGTTTCCATAATTCTAATTGCGCACGCACAATTTTCAGATTAGTGTGGTTATCATCTACTACCAAAACTTTCTTACCATCATTAGCTTCGAAGTTCAAATTAGCGTAGAGTTTCTTCGACTCCTGGCCTGCCTTTGTTTGTATATTAAAGCTAAATGTGGTGCCTTTACCTTCTTCACTTTCAACAACAATGGCTCCGCCCATGAGAGTAACCAGTCGTTCAGAGATAACAAGTCCCAATCCTGTTCCTCCGTATTTACGCGTGGTAGAGCTATCCACCTGAGAAAAGGCCTTGAATAAGCGTGATAGTTTTTCTTTAGGAATACCTATTCCTGTATCTCTTATAGAAAATGTGAGTTCCAGTTCTTCATTAACTGCCTTAGTTAGGCATACTGTTACAAAAACTTCGCCCTTGTGCGTAAACTTAAGCGCATTGCTTATCAGGTTAATTATAATCTGCCTTAAGCGTAAGCCGTCTCCAACAATTTGAGATGGTATAGTATGATCGATTTGATACACCAAATCTAACCCTTGCTCTGCTGCTTTTCCGGCAAACAAATCCATCACATCTTCGATACATTTACGCAAATCAAAGTCGTGATGCTCCAGGTCCATATTTCCCGACTCAATTTTGGAAAAATCGAGTATATCATTAATTACAGCAAGTAGTGCATCACCGCTTACGCGGATGGTTTTTACATAGTCATCTTGCTCAGCGTTTAATTTGGTTTCGGCTAATAAACTGGCCATTCCGATCACCCCATTCATTGGAGTCCGAATTTCATGGCTCATTGTAGCTAAAAACACACTTTTTGCTTCATTAGCTTTATCGGCTTTTTCACGCTCTTCTGCAAGTTGTTTATTTAACAATTGTAATGTATCCGAATGTGTCTGAAGTTCTTCTGATTGTACTTGAAGTTCTTCGTTTGCAGATTGCAGGTCCTCAGACTGTGCTTGTAATTCTTCAGACTGGCTTTGTAATTCTTCATTGGCCGATTGAAGATGTTCCGCTTGCACTTTCAATTCTTCGGCTTGTTGAACTACTTCGGCAGTACGTGCAACCACTTTGCGCTCCAACTCTTCCTTTTGTAACCTTATTTTATTCATCCGGATACGGTAAAAGGCATAAGCTCCCCCTAATATACTAGCAGCTAAAAGTGTCCTAAACCACCAGGTAACCCAAAAAGGAGGTGTGATGATAACTTTTATACTTGTTCCCTTTTCGTTCCAAACACCATCATTATTGGAGGCTTTAACCCGAAAGACATATTCTCCGGGATCCAGATTAGTATAGGTGGCTGATCTTTTATTTCCTACATAATTCCAGTCTTTATCAAAACCTTCCATTTTATAGGCGTACTGGTTTTTTTCGGACAGGAGATAATTGAGTGCAGCAAAATCGAACGTAAAAACAGATTGTTTATAAGACAGGGTAAGCTCTTTAGTGTAGCCTATACTTTTAGCAAGAATACCGGATGGATTAATAGAAACCGGCTTGTTGAATATTTCAAAGCCTGTAATTACAACAGGCGGTATGCTCCGGTTATGAATAACTTTTGAGGGGTCAAAAAATACGTATCCGCTAATTCCTCCAAAAAATAACTTACCGCTTTTATCTTTGGCACTGCACAGGAACGTGGTAGCCACGCCGTCTCTATCGTCGAAATTTTCAACTTTGCGGGATTTAACATTCAGTTTTGATAAACCTGCGGTTGTTGCCATCCATAAATCCCCTTTGTTATCTTCGATACAAGTGTAAATTAAACTACTTGCTAAGCCGTTAGATTTGTCGTAAACAGTAAAAGTATTGCTCTTCTTATCAAACTTATTTAACCCGTTAGCGGTAGAAATCCATAAGTTCTTTTTAGAATCTTCATAAATAGAATTAATCTCATTATTGCTGATCGCTCCGCTTGATTTAGTATCCTGCAGATATCTTATGAAGTTTTTACTGGTAGAATTAAACCTATTTAACCCGCCTCCGTTCGTTCCAACCCAGATATCACCAGCCGAATCTTTAAATATGCACCTGCTGCGAGTATTACTTAATGAACTTGAAGTACTATCAGAATAATAATGGCCGGTAAATTTTCTACTTTTTATATCAAATACTTTTACTCCCGCATCGCTCGCAATCCAGAGTTGCCCATTTTTCTCTATAACTCCCTGAAAATTATTATCATTAAAGTATTTACCCAAAAATGAGAAGTGAAAATAATCAACTATCTTTCCTGTGCGCAGATCCAATTCTTTTAGCCCATTGCCAACAACCCAAGCTTTACCCGTACTGTCAATTAAAAATTCATTAACCGCATTATCTAACTTATTTCTTATTTCGATATATTTATACGACTTATCAGCATTGTTATAAATGTAAATACCGTTTGAAGTGCCTAAATAAAAGAGTTGGTCTTTCACTTTTACGTCCATCACTGCCGACAAACCCATCTCAGTGAAGGTGGCACTTGCATTTACAGTAGTAAATTTATTTTGATCAAAATTAATTTGAAATACTCCGACTTTTACCGATCCTGCCCATAAACGAGAATCGCCCTCTAAAAGAACA
>DASWMZ010000068.1:0-18901 GCA_036399495.1 Pedobacter sp. | reverse complement strand
CTATAAAACAAAATATTCCTATAATTTTATCCCCGGTGAGCATCTCGTGAATTATTTAAGTGTCGTTACTCAAATTTATTCTTTGATGCTCACTTCTTATAGCTTTTTATCTAGCAACTTGGATTAATTAATATATGTTCTCACGTTTACGACTTATTCAAGTCATATCTACGCCAATCTAGTTATATATGTACTTGCTTGTCACTTTTCCGCTAATTCAAATTAGAAATATATAGAGCTTTATTCTATCTTCAACACCATGAATCGCGCTTTCTTACAGCATAATTGGTTGGCCTTTTGGCGCTCGAAAAATACGGGCAGGAGCATGGCCATAAGCATTTTCGTCGGCTTGGGTCTGCTTTATTTATTTGCAAATCTTTTTGTTGTTTCCTTGTTCCTTGAAAAAATTTTAGAGAAGATTTTTCCCGCCCGCGATGCGATTGAATCATTCAATAGCTTGTTGCTTTATTATTTTCTTATCGATATACTCAGTCGGTTTCAACTTCAGGAATTGCCCACGTTGCGCGTAAAACCCTATCTTAACTTACCTATTAAGCGAAATAAAATTATTAACTATTTATCGCTAACGTCTTTATGGTCCGGGTTTACAATTGCACCCTTTTTGTTAACCGTTCCGTTTCTAATTAAGGTTTTGGTTTTTGATGATGACGCATCCGGCTTTCTTCCAATGCTGATCTCGATAATCGGATTAATAATATTTAATCACTTTTTCAGTCTGTGGCTTAAGAGAAAGATTAACATGAACGCCTGGTTTATGGTGGGTTTTCTCATGGCTATCGCCATTATTATACTTGCCGATATTTACCTTGATGCAGTTTCAATATCCACCGTTTCAAGAAGTATTTTCAACGCCATCTTGAAACATCCTTATCTGGCCATCTTTCCGGCTTTAACCGGCGGAGTAATGTACTTTTTTCATTATAGGTTCTTGAAAAGTAATCTCTATCTTGAAGAATTACGGAAAGACAATTCAAAGGAAAGGAGCACTACCGATATTACCTTCCTGAGGAGATTCGGAACAGTTGGTGAATTAGCTGCTTTAGAAATTAAGTTAATCCTTCGGAACAAGCGCCCAAAATCAACCCTGATTATGAGCATGGCTTTTATGCTTTATGGGCTTTTGTTTTATACCCGTCCGGAAATTGATCAAACAATGATGATTTTTGCAGGCTTATTCATGACCGGGATCTTCATCATCAATTATGGCCAGTTTATGTTTAGCTGGCAGGCGTCCCATTTTGACGGCATCTTAGCAAACAAGATTTCGGTGGAGGAGTTTTTTAAATCGAAATTCCTGCTTTTTACATTGTTCTCTACGATAACGTTTTTGCTTACAACTCCTTATGTCTATTTTGGTTGGAAGATTTTACTCGCACATGCGATGCTTTATCTTTGGAATATTGGGATAAGCAGTTTAATTGTACTGGCTTTCGCAAACTGGAATTTTAAGTACATTGATCTTTCAAAGGGTTCATCTTTTAATTGGCAAGGCGTTGGCGCTTCGCAATTTATAGTAGGTTTTCCGTTATTTATGCTGCCACTATTAGTCTATGGGCTCGGTTATTGGGCTTTTAACCAGGTTGTCGCAATGTTGATAATAGGATTTTTTGGAGTGATATTTATTTTATCGCGCTCATTTTGGCTTAAGAAATTGGTCAATCTATTTACTGATAAAAGGTACGCTATTGCGGAAGGATTTAGAAATCGTTAACCTATGATACAAATTAACAATCTTACGAAGAGCTATAATGGCATCACAGTAGTTAATATACCGGAACTCTTCATTATTAAAGGCGAAGCTGTTGGACTGGTAGGTAATAATGGTGCCGGAAAAACCACACTTTTCCGCATCATGCTCGACCTGATTAGAACAGATACAGGCGAAGTGTTATCAAAGGACGAAAACGTTGCAAAGAGTGAAAAATGGAAAAATCATACATCGTCGTTTTTAGATGAGGGTTTTTTAATAGAGTATTTAACTCCGGAAGAATACTTCTACTTCATTGGCTCCTTACATGGAATGGGTCGTGCCCACATTGATTCGGAGCTTGAAAGGTACGCTGACTTTTTCTCAGGTGAAATTTTAAACCGCGATAAATATATACGAGACCTTTCTAAAGGAAACCAATGTAAGGTAGGTGTAGTTGCCAGCTTGCTCCAAAAGCCCGAAGTGTTGTTACTTGATGAACCTTTTGCGAATATTGATCCGAGTACGCAAATCCGATTGAAGAATATTATTAAAGAGATCACATTCGATAAACAAGTTACCACCATCGTGTCTAGTCATGATTTGAATCATGTAACGGAAGTATCAGACCGCATCTTACTAATGGAAAAAGGTGCAATCATTAAGGATATTAAAACTAATTCTAATACACTAACAGAACTCGAAGAATACTTTTCTGTTATGAAATAAAACATCAGATGAATTTAGATTTAACCGGAAAACGAGCCTTGGTTTGTGGAAGTACTCAAGGAATTGGGCGCGCAGCCGCAATGGAACTTGCTTTACTTGGAGCCAGCATTACTCTTGTAGCGCGAAATGCTGAGAAATTGCAGGATGTTATTAAGCATCTTCCCGCTGACGATACTGAATCTCATCACTTTATTGTTGCAGATTTCACTCAGCCTGAAAGGCTAAAATCTGAGTTGGAAAAATATTTGCAAGACCACACCATTGACATTCTGATCAATAACACGGGTGGCCCGCCAGCCGGTCAGGCTATTGACGCTTCTGTTGGTGAATATATCGCAGCGTTCTCACAGCATATCGTTTGTAACCAGTTACTAACCCAAGCCGTTGTGGCTGGCATGAAAGAAGCCGGCTGGGGCCGGATTATAAACGTGATATCCACTTCCGCGAAAGCACCTTTAAAAGGATTAGGCGTTTCTAATACCATACGGGGCGCAGTAGCAAACTGGTCTAAAACAATTTCTTTGGAACTTGCCCCTTTCGGGATAACAGTAAATAACGTTTTGCCCAGCACCGCTATGACAGGTCGTTTGCAATCGCTGATTAAGACACGCGCGGATAAGGAAGGAAAAACCTTAGAGCAGGTTGAAAAAGATATGATACATGAAATTCCAGCTGGCAAGATCGGTACCCCGGAAGATGTCGCAGCTGCAATCGCTTTCTTAGCCAGCCCGGCGGCTGGATATATCAGCGGTATAAATTTGCCGGTAGATGGCGGAAAAACACCAAATCTTTAAAAACAATTTTGAACAAAAACACTTGTACCAGATATAGACTTTAATTATTTTTAAACCAATTACTAAACTTTAAGTCATAACTTTAAAATATGTTAGTTCGAATAACATCCTAACAACATTTAAAAATGATTAACCACACACAAAAATTAAAATTATGAAATCAATGAAAATTAGAGTAGCTACATATTGTATAGCTATAGCAAGCGCATCTATTTTAACTGTAGGCTGTGCTCAAATGACTAAAACACAAAAAGGCGCAGTTATCGGATCTACAACTGGTGGTACTATAGGTGCTATTATTGGAAGAAAGGCTGGTAATACTGCAGTCGGAGCCGTTATTGGTGGAGCAATCGGTGGTGTAGCCGGAGCGTATATCGGTCGTAAGATGGATAGACAAGCCGAAGAAATTAGAAAAAATGTACCCGGAGCCGAAGTAATTGACGCTGGCGAAGGCTTGATCGTTAAATTTGATTCAGGTATTTTATTTGATGTTGATAAATCAGAATTGAAAGCAAACGCTAAAACCAATATCGAAAACCTTGCTGCAACAATGAAAAATAATCCTGAGACAAACATCATGGTTATTGGTCATACAGATGCTGACGGAACTGATTCTTATAACTACAGTTTGTCTGAAAGAAGAGCTGCTGCAGTTAAATCTTACACAGCAACTCATGGAGTTTCAAGCAGTCGTTTAACAACAGTTGGTAAAGGCGAGACTGAGCCTATTGGTGATAATTCTTCTGCAAACGGAAAAGCGCAAAACCGTAGAGTAGAGATTGTAATCGTTGCTAATGATAATCTAAAAAACGAAGCACGTCAGAATGCTCAATAATTAGAAACCATATTTTAATGACCCGTTCGGATAACGAACGGGTTTTTTTGTTTAGATAGGGCCGTTGTTTTTATAGCCAGGAGCTTAGTCATTTATTTTGCATTTGGAGTGTAAGCGTATGCAGAATTTATTTAAATATAAATTATATTTGTTTAAATGTTAAAGGGTTTATTTACTTGCGGATTTATTCTTTTTGTTTGCTCAGTAGGCATAAGTTATGCATCTATTGGCGGCGAAAGTAAGTGCTTGACTACCGAATGTAAAAAGCAGTTTAGCAAGGCTCCCGAAAGCCTTATTGATAAATTGCCTCAGCCTAAGCCGGCATTAGGATTTAAATTAAAACCTGCAAATATTCAGCCTGTTTCAGTTAAAAGCACTCCGGCTGCAGCCGATACATTTGAATCTTTAATAACCCCATTCTTAAAAACGGTTGCTCCAATCTTCTACGATAAGATTATCAGACGAGAATCTAAACCTACTGCTGTTCCTTCCTGATTTACTTAATCGACATCAAAATATGATTGAGATGATGGTTTCCATGCCATGCATACAATCCTGCTACTTCTTTTAATGCTGCACTACGGTTATTCGCCGGATGGTAATATGTTTTAATCCAATCTTCCTGGCTCATTGATCTGAGAAACAATACCCATCTTTTATGCAATGCCTCTAACAGATTTAAAGACAGGTCTATATTGCCATCATTTGAATCAGAAGTTTTGGCCCATCTATCTTCGAAATACGGCTTTATCGTAGGATTGTCTTCGGTAACAGCAAGTTTAAACCTGATATATGCATTTATGTGGCTATCGGCTAGATGATGAATAACTTGCCTCAAAGTCCAGCCTTCTGGTCGGTAAGGTATATTAAGAACTTTATCAGAGAGATTATCTGTCGCCTTTCTCAACAGTAAAGGAAGTTGTTCAATTTCATCAATCCAGTTTTGTAATTGAATATTAGAGATTGTTTCCGGCGGAAAGTATCTACCAATCGGGTAGCGTAACTTGTCTATATCTTTCATAAATGAAACTATTATTTAACTTAGTAATTCGAGTGTTAAAAATTGTTAACAAAAAACTTAATATGCAGTCACCTCGTTTCTATTCAGACAACAAGATAAATAAATGGTTAAGTATTTAATAATTCTATTAAGCGTTTTTGGAGCACAAAACCTGCTGGCGCAAAAAATTAAAACCGGAGTATTGGTTGTAGGATCAACACCCGCGGCATTAGCAGCAGCTATACAATCCGCAAATTCAGGCGTCAAAACTTTGTTAATTGATGCAGGAAAATTTGAATCTGTTACACTTTCCGAATATGATAGGTTTTCCAATACAGGCATATATTCCGGATTTCTTAAGCATGCCGACAGTCTGCAGAAAGGTGTAAAAACAAATGGCAATGTTACCCCTGCTTTTACGGCTAGTGTTTTTAAAGCCTGGATGGATACAGTTAAGAATCTGACGGTACTAAAAGATGCTTCAATTAAAAAGATAAAGAAGGAGAGAGATTGGGAGATTTCTTTAAGTGGAAAAGAGATAAGGGCTGATATTCTTGTAGATGGGACGTTGAATTATAGTGTTTCAAAGCTTGCAGGTTTTACAAATAGAACTCAATTAGAATCGTCCCCGTCAAAGTCCATTTACTCGGATAAGAAATATAGAACCAGTGTTGGTATATCGGCAATGAGCAATAGCACGTTTGCTGCAATTCCTGTTTCCTCATTACTTGTAACAGGTACTGAAAATCTTATCCTGGCTGGTCCAATAGGCGGAATTTCCAGTTTACATTCAGGACAGGGTGCTGGCACAATCGCCGCCTATTGTGTTTTTTTTAAAACGAACACTAAGAAATTAAATATAAGAGCCATTCAAAGCGAGCTGTTGACATACAAGTCTCGTTTATTAGGGTTTGAGGATATTAATGATAATGATTCTTCAATGGTTGCGCTGCAACATATCGGAGTAACCGGTATATTAAAAGCAGTCGAGACTAATGGTAAACTCTACTTCAATCCCGAAAAGACGGTTAGTACAGAAGATTTGAAATTGCCTTTCCGGGAATATTATTCCAGAAGTCAGATCTGGTTTCTTGATAACAAGGCAGAAAAACTAACTCTTGAGAATGCCTTGAATTTGATCAAATTTGTGGGTTCAAGAGGCGGTGAGCTTGATAAGGAAGTACAAAAGAGTTGGAATAAATCTTTAAAACTTAAAGGTGCTTTCGATTTGAAGCGAGTATTAACGCGCAAAGAAATAGCGGTTTTATTTGATACCTATTTACAACCCTTTAGTGTAGCTGTTGATCTAGAAGGGAATATTAAAAGATAAATTCTTAGATCCTTCGTTTCAAAGTCAATAATAGAACTTCAGTTTCTTTAGTGCTATCTTTATAGACCTCAAGAATAATGGTTCTATTGTTACGGGATCTAAAAGTGTTGATTATTTCTTCAAAGCCTATTAATTCTACCTTTTTTAGATTGATACTTAAAATACGATCATTTTTTGCCAGCCCTATTAAATCAGCAGCCGAGCCCGGTTCAACCCTGGCAACTACAATTTCATTGTAATTTGCTCCTTCTGCAGTAAGTTCCATTCCGCTCATAGTATGTTCAAAGGGCTCTTTGAAATTGTAATTAGGCTTTAGGTAAATTGCTTCATTTTTATAGTCGAATACCACATTGAATTTTTTTAGGATGTTGTTTCCCACATTTCCATTTCTAGTATTCCCTTTAGCTTTTGCCCCTGCATTACTATAATCCGGAAAGGCACAGATCACATTCTTCAATATATATTTTCCTATTTCAACACTCGGCATCCTGTTAAGGTAACCATGAATTTCTCCCGATAAGCCCACACCGAGGTTTGCTTTTATACTTTTTTCCGGTATTTGATATGCAACCCCATTTCTCGTTTCAAGAGATAAGGGATGACCTGCTCCTGTGTCAATAATTATTTTTGCATTTTCTTTTTTCCCGCCTGCCGGGGTAATGACAATATTGAGGTAAGGTTTCCGATCCTCTATACTTATGGGGATTATTTGACCTTTCTTCGGTGTTTTGACTTTGTAATCTGCATAGTAAGTAATTCGTCTGGTAACATAGTTTATGGCTACTGTGAAACTGTTTAACAAATCATAGCCGATTAAACCATGGATTGGCATACCCAGGTAGGATGACAAGTTAAAAGGATCGTTGTTTAATACGGCTACCGGGATGTTACCAGTGATTGACTTTGCAAGATCGATTTTTGCAGAAGGATATAGATGTGCACTTATTTCACCCCCCTCTCCCAAGCCATTTATTTTTATAGTTCTTAACCGGGCAAAATTTTGAGCATCTATAAGACAAGAATCAGTAATGAGAATCATACCAATCCCAGTATCTAAAACAAAATTATAGGGGCCATTTCCATTTATTTGAATAGGAATTATAATGAGATTATTTACAAATTGAAATGCCGTGCTTTCGCTTTTGCGATTCTGTTTTAGACTGAAAGATTGTGCTCTCACCTGTTGAGGATGAAAAGCCCCTAGAAGAAATAAGAATAGCCATGCCAGGCGGTTCATATGTATGGATGTAATGCAAACTGATTACTCCTTCAATATACTAAAAATCAAGTTGCGATTCTGCAGTCGTTTTAGAATCAATTTAGAGTAAATCTATTAGTTGTATATAGGGAAAGCGTTTCTATTTTTGCTAATAATTAAATTTCAAATTGCTATTGAGCCAATTCTTATTTATGAAGCTATTTTTCAGAAATATTCATTTGTATTTAAGCCTCGCTGCGGGGCTCGTTATTATGACGGCCTGTCTAACGGGTGCTATATTAGTATTCGAAAAGGAGCTGGATGAAACTCTTCATCCCAATAGGTTTAAAGTTAATGTAAAGGGAACCCAGGTAAATTTATTGGAATTAATTGCAAAGGCAAACGAAGCTTTGCCCGAAGCAAAGCTTGCGAGTGTTAAAGTTTACAGTGCTGCAAATCGTTCTGTTGAAATCGGTTTAATTGCTTCCAAAAAAGATGAAAAGCGGAAGGAAGAAGAACATAAGGAAACCCAGATTAAAGAAAAAGCTGCTCCGGCAACTTTATTAAGGCCCACTCATACGGTTTTCGTAGATCCTTACATGGCTGAGGTAATTGAAGTTTATTCGTCCAAGGGAACTTTTTTTCAGAAAACGATGGAGCTGCATCGTTGGCTTCTAGGTAAAAATGACGGTGTTGGAAAATACATTGTTGGAGTGTCTACTTTTATTTTCCTGTTTATTTTATTTACGGGAATTGTTCTCTGGTGGCCGAAAACAAATAAGATTTTTGTCCAGCGCATTAAAGTGAAGTGGGATGGGAACTGGAAAAGATTAAATCATGATCTGCATCTTGTATTCGGATTTTACTCAGCAATTTTCCTGTTTATTTTTGCTTTTACTGCCATGTCTTGGTCGTTCCAATGGTTTAATAAAGGCATCTATAAAGTAACAAGAAGTAGTGCTGATGTGCCTGAACCACCAATATCAATTTTTAATGGAACTACTCCTATCTCAATTGAGGCTGGTTTAGAAAAAATTAAGTCGACAGTTAAAGATGCAGTGTATTATATTGTTAGAATGCCTAAAGATTCTACAGGGGTTTACACGGTAATTTTACTTCCCAAAGGAGCACCTGAAATGCAAATAGATACATATTACATCGATCAATACAACGGTAAGATTGCCGGATCTTTGAAATTTAGTGAGAAGAATGCAGGTCAAAAAGTACGGTCATACGTGAAACCACTACATACGAGTGCTATTTTTGGGTTGCCTTCAAAAATAGTGGGCTTTATAGTTTGTATTCTTGGAGTTACTTTTCCTATTACCGGTGTAATTATGTGGTTAAATCGTTTGAAGGCGGAGCGCAAGCTTGCAAAACGCAAATAGGCCAAATCATAGCCATAGCGCATAAAAAAACCTGCAAGTTGTGCAGGTTTTTTACGATTCATAATTCCTATTACACCAGTAACCTAACCGGTTCTTCAAGTAAAGATTTCAAGGTTTGAAGATATGCTGCGGCACTGGCTCCATCTACTACCCTATGATCACCGCTTAATGTAACTTTCATCACATTGCCAGGAACAACAGCTCCGTTTTTCACTACAGGAACTTGTTGAATTCCGCTTACAGCTAAGATAGCCGCGTTGGGCGAATTAATGATTGCAGTGAACTCGTCAACACCAAACATTCCTAAATTGGAAATAGTGAATGTTGAACCTTCCATTTCAGCAGGTTGTAGCTTTTTGGATTTGGCTTTTTGAGCGTAATCTTTCACTTCCATGGAAATGTGAGATAAGGATTTTCCATCAGCAAAGCGAACCACCGGAACAACCAATCCTTCATCTACAGCAACGGCTACACCGATATGAACATGTTCGTTGGTTCTGATCTTATCTCCCAGCCATGATGAATTTATAACGGGATGTTGCTTTAACGCTATCGCGGAAGCTTTAACTACTAAATCATTAAATGAGATTTTAACCGGAGCGTATTCATTGATTTTTATACGCGCCTCCATAGCACTATCCATATCAATGCTCATGGTAACAAAGATATGCGGAGCAGTAAATAAACTTTCAGAAAGTCTTTTTGCAATAACCTTACGCATTTGCGTTACCGGCTTTTCGCTGAATTTCTCTTCTCCTGTATATTGCGGAATTGAGGTAGGGGCCGCTGGCTCAGATGCAGGAGCTTTATCCGCTGTCATAGCTGACATCGCTGTTTGTGCAGGTTTAGCCGCCGGAGTGAATTCTTCAACATCTTTTTTAATGATGCGCCCGCCTTCAGCGCTGCCTTTTATTTGTGAAAGGTCTATCCCTTTATCCTGAGCAATTTTTTTGGCTAATGGCGATGCCTTTATTCTTGAATTTGAATCAGCATGGCTGTGGGTTTCTGCTTGTGCCGGTTCAGCAGTTTCAGCAGCGGCTTGAGCTGGTTTATCATGCGCAGTTGGAGCAGTTGTTTTTGGACCACCTTTTAATAATGACTGTACATCTGTTCCTTCTTTACCGACAATCGCAATAACGTCGTTTACTTTTGCAGCTTGTCCTTTCTCTACCCCTATGTAAAGTAAAATACCATCCGCGTAAGCGGTAACTTCCATTGTAGCCTTATCGGTTTCCACATCGGCAAGTGTATCGTCACTTTTAATTGTATCGCCGACATTTTTGTGCCATTCGGCTATTATACCTTCAGTCATCGTGTCGCTTAAAAGCGGCATACGAATAACGGTAGCTCCAACAGAGGCAGGATCGATGGCTGCTGGTTCATTTTCTTGTGTGTTGTTTGATTCTTCTTTAACTGAAGTTTCAGCAGCTTCACCGCTGGTTTTTATAGCTTCCGGAGCGGAACTTCCGCCCTCGAGCAAAAATTTAAAATCTTCTCCTTCTGCACCTAAAACAGCAATAACAGAATCGACAGGCGCAGCAGAACCTTCCTGAGCACCTATATATAACAAAGTTCCTTCCTGGAAAGATTCAAAATCCATGGTCGCTTTATCAGTCTCCACTTCGGCAACCAAATCACCAGTATTTACCTTATCGCCAACTTTTTTGTGCCACTTTGCGATCACACCTTCGGTCATGGTATCGCTCATTTTGGGCATTCGAACTACTTCAGCCATTGTTTATTTGAGATTTTTTCGATCGATTAATTAGCTTGTTATATAAGGATAGTCTTCTTGTACGTAAACATCTTTGTACAATTCACCAGCTTCAGGATAAGGTGATTCCTCAGCAAATTTTACTGATTCTTCTACAATAGCCTTAATATTGTTATCAATAGTTTCAAACCAGGCTTCATCTGCCCAAGAATTATCTACGATTGCTTTCTTGACGGTCAGGATCGGGTCTTTTGCTTTATAGCCTTCCAGCTCTTCTTTTGTGCGGTATTTAGCAGGATCTGACATTGAATGACCCTTGTAACGATAAGTTCTCATTTCAAGGAAAGTTGGACCTTCACCGTTACGGGCACGTTGCACAGCTTCGTCCATTGCGTTATGAACAGCAACAGGATCCATGCCGTCAACCGGGGCACAAGGCATGTCAAAGCCTAAGCCTATTTTATAGATATCTGTCATGTTAGTGGTTCTTGCAACGGATGTACCCATTGCATAACCATTATTTTCGCATATAAATACCACTGGTAATTTCCATAACATGGCCATATTAAATGTTTCGTTCAATGCGCCCTGGCGAACTGCGCCATCGCCCATGTAACATACATTTACATTCTTTGTGCCTAAATATTGTTCAGCGAAAGCGATACCTGCACCGAGTGGAATTTGTGCACCTACTATTCCATGTCCACCAAAGAATTTCTTTTCTCTACTAAACATGTGCATAGATCCGCCCTTTCCTTTAGAGCAGCCAGTACTTTTACCGTATAATTCGGCCATAACTTCGTTTGCAGACATACCTCTTGCTAAGGCATGCGCATGATCACGATAAGTCGTTATCATCGAATCATCAGGCGTTAGTACAGACATAGCTCCGGCAAGAACTGCTTCCTGGCCGATATATAGGTGGCAAAATCCTCTGATTTTTTGTTGTCCGTAAAGCTGACCTGCTTTCTCTTCAAACTTACGCATCAGAAGCATGGATTCATACCACTGCAGATAGGTATCTTTGGTAATTTCTACTGAACTCATTCGTATATAATGTGCTTTTGGCTGACAAATCTAACCATAAATACTAATTAAAAGAACCCAATCGCTGTGTTTTTTAAGCAAATCGGGGCTTTTTATTGATAATTTGATATGAAAAGAAATCTGTGTGATTTCGGAGTAAATCTAAAATTGTATTAGCCTTTTAGAAGATCACCTAATCCGCCCAAGCCCCCAAGCATATCCTGGCTCATAGCCTGCATCTCGGATTGATGGGCATTTTCGGCTTGTTCAATGGCTTTGTTTATTGCTACAACAAGTAATTCTTCAAGTTCTTCTTTATCAGCCGAAGCTAAGAAAGCGGTATCTATATTAATTGCAGTTATCAGCTTGTTTCCGGTTGAGGTTACTTTAATTTTGCCGCTTTCAGCTTCGCCGGTAACGGTAACATTATCTAAACGTTTTTTTACCTCCTCAGCTTTCTGCTGAACTTGAAATAATTTGTCGAACATAATATTTAGTGTTAACTGAGTTTAAAAACAACAAAAATTGAGGAAAGTTTATAATGCTTTTTTAATAACCTCAGCAGATAGGGGCTTTGAGATAAAACCTTCAACAGAGGCATAAGACTTTGAGCGGGAGATGTCTTTTTCGTCGACAGAAGAACTTACAATAAAGATTCTGATTTTTTTAATAAGGGTTTCTCTAAACTTTTCATACTCATCAAGAAACTTCCAGCCATCAACAACGGGCATATTTAGGTCTAATAATATTACATCGGGTAAAGCTTCTGTTACATTACGATTCTCCTCCAAGAATGTAAGAGCTTCGCCGGCTTGTAGGTAACTTGTAAACTCGTCAAATATCTGATGCTTTGCTATCATTATCTGAGCAATTCGCTGATGTATAGGATCATCATCGATTATAAATGCTTTACTCATTTGTAGTTATAAAGTTTTCTGCACTTATAAGTATTTTTTAGCACTTAAAGTGTATCATAAAGAACCCAAAATACACTATTTGTTACAACTTGGTAATTATTTCTTAGAAAAAGTAAATTTTTTTTTAAAAAGTATTATCCTGTTTAGTAATTGTTAATTTAAGTGTTTAATCATCCGCAGTTTCGCCATTACCGGTGTAAGCAGATTTTCTGACTGTTGGCATGCCTACAATTTTGTATAATTCATCTAATTGCAACAAACTTCCGTTGGTTAAATTAGTTAAAAGCACAATCGTAATGTCCTCAGAAAGATCACGCACATAAATATGGCGGAATCCATGCCACCAACCTGTATGATATACCACTTTATGTTTAGGATCGTTAAAAAGTCTCCAACCATAGCCATAATTGAAACGTCCTCGAACCATATCATTATGGCCGGTATAAGCAGAATCTAAAAGTGCTTTGCTTACCAGATTTCCTTTCTTCAATGCTCTGTCAAACAGATATAAATCGCGAACAGTGCCATAAACGCCCTTGTCTCCAACCGGACCATCTAAAAAGTTTTGAACAACCGAGTAACGCCATGTACCACGATCATGTCCAATTACTTTAACAGGAATCTTATCAAATTCTGCTTTTGAATATATAGCCGTATTCTTCATGCCGGAAGGGTCGAAGATGTATTTCTTCATAAATTGAGAAAACTTCATTCCCGACACCTTTTCTACAATAGCAGCCAAAACCATGTAATTAGAATTATTGTAATGGAATTTCCTATTAGGGGTGGTGTAAGGGTTAGGCTTTCGTTCAGAAATAATTTTCATTACCTCCTGGTTACTTATCCCCTTTCGCTGATCAATACGTTCTTTTCGCCAAATTCCATCAATAAAATATACATAGTTCATCATCCCCGAGCGATGGGTGAGAAGCATTTTTATAGTAATACCGTCGTAAGGAAAATCCGGGTAAAAGTCTTTGACTGTCTGATCCAGTTTGATTTTCCCCTGGTCTACAAGCATTAATATCGCGGTAGCTGTTAAAGGTTTTGATACGGAAGCAAGCTCAAATTGATAATCTATTTTTAAGCTGTCTCTACGCAAATAGTCGGCCCAGCCAATTGCATTTTGATATATGATCTTACCTTTTTTCGCAACTAAGACATTCCCGTTAAATCCTCTTGTACGATGCAGATTCTTCATAAAAGCATCAATCCTTTTATCGGCATTTTTGGGGTTATAAATCATTGCAAGACTGTCAGATTTATCATCTTCTACAGTTCGCACAGTTGGTTTTTTTTCTTTGGATGAACAAGAGTTAAGAAAAAATGTGAGCGAAAATATCAGGATATAATTGAAGAAATACCTAATCATGTGTTTATAAATGGTACTATTTAAAAAGGTGGAAATTAGAGATTATTACAAAAACGAGGGGAAAGAGTTTTAAACTTTTGTTTGGGAAGCATAAGGCGCTAAGGTTAAATAGAATAGGTTATTGTCAAAAAAATTAATTTGCTTATTTTGATTCCTGCATGTCTTTCTTAAACCTTGTTTTATGGCGATTATTGGAATAAAAATCTAAATTTGCCATCAAAAAAAATTAGAAGTCATGACTTTTAGAATTGAACGTGATACTATGGGAGATGTTCAGGTTCCCGCAGATAAATACTGGGGTGCGCAAACCGAACGCTCTAGAAATAATTTTAAAATTGGTCCTGAGGCATCGATGCCAAAAGAGATTATTGAAGCTTTTGCATATCTTAAAAAAGCGGCGGCATATACAAACACAGATTGTAATATTCTCCCGGCCGATAAAAGGGATTTGATTAGCAAAGTATGTGAAGAAATTTTAGAAGGCACACTTAATGCTGAATTCCCTTTGGTAATCTGGCAAACCGGTTCTGGAACGCAATCTAACATGAACGTGAATGAGGTTATTGCTAACCGCGCGCACGTACTTCAGGGAAATAAATTGGGTGAAGGCAAAACTTTTATCCATCCGAATGATGACGTAAATAAATCGCAGTCATCAAACGATACTTACCCGACAGCTATGCACATAGCAGCTTATAAGGTTGTAATGGAAGTAACGATCCCTGGTTTAGAAAAGCTTCGGGATACCTTAAAAGCAAAATCAGAAGAATTTAAAAGTGTGGTAAAGATTGGTCGTACCCATTTAATGGATGCGACTCCATTAACTCTTGGTCAGGAATTTTCAGGCTATGTTTCTCAATTAGATCATGGCTTAAAAGCGTTGCGTAACACATTAGACCACCTTTCTGAACTAGCTTTAGGTGGTACAGCGGTTGGAACCGGAATAAATACTCCAAAGGGATACGATGTAAAGGTTGCCGAGTATATTGCCCGGTTCACAGGTTTACCTTTCAGAACAGCTGATAATAAATTTGAGGCACTTGCGGCCCATGATGCATTAGTAGAGTCGCATGGCGCATTAAAACAAATTGCGGTGTCTTTAATGAAGATTGGTAACGATATCCGTTTACTTGCTTCTGGTCCGCGTTCTGGGATTGGTGAAATCTTTATTCCTGAAAACGAACCAGGTTCATCTATTATGCCGGGAAAAGTTAATCCAACTCAAAACGAAGCAATCACCATGGTTGCTGCACAGGTTATGGGAAATGATGTGGCAATAACAATTGGTGCTTCTAATGGACACTTTGAATTAAATGTTTTCAAGCCTGTTATCGCCGCTAATTTCTTACAATCGGCCCGATTAATTGGAGACGCTTGTGTTTCTTTTAATGATCATTGCGCAATAGGTATCGAGCCAAATTATGCCGGTATTAAGAAGCACGTTGATAACTCCTTAATGCTTGTTACGGCGCTAAATCCACATATTGGGTATGAGAATGCTGCTAAAATTGCAAAAAAAGCTCACAAAGAGGGAACATCTTTACGTGAAGCTGCCTTAGAATTGGGTCTGCTTACAAATGAGCAATTTGATTTGTGGGTAAGGCCAGAAGATATGATTGGGGGATTGAAATAGGAGCCTCACCCGAATCCTCTCCAAAGGAGAGGGTCTTTGGAGCCTTATAAATCCTTTCGAAAAAGGGTTATTGTATGTATAGAGTTTGGATTGTTATAGTTTTTTGTTGGGTTGGCTTGTCGGCCTGTAAATTCAATCCGAATTTTCAAGGGGGCGGGGCGGAGTTGGTACAAGGAACATGGGAGGAGGAGCCTGTTGCTTACCAGGATAGCTTGATTCAATACACCCGCCACAAATTTAGATTTACTTGCGATTCGATTTACGTGACTTTGGAAACCCATTCGAAGGCTAACTACTATCCCGATAGTTGCTTTAGTAATGGGATTTGGAAGGAATATGCGAAAGGGAATTACATTCTTATGAACGATACCTTATATCTTTCGGCAACTTTTACGAAACCAAATTTTAAGCAGAAATTATCCGGTTGTTACCGGATAGGGCAATATATACCGAGCTTTGTTATCAAAAGTGCTGGGGATAATCAGCTTGAACTTAAAGGGTTGCAACAGCATATTCCGCTTAAAATGAAATTGATTGAAAGAACAGAATGTGTTCCTCAGCCTTTATAAAATGCTCGGAGGACTTGAAGTCCTTCGAACACTATAAACACTAAACAGACTCAATGAGAATTTTAATGGTTTGCCTCGGAAATATTTGCCGCTCGCCTTTGGCGCATGGCATTATGGAAAATCTGGTTAAAGAAAGGAACCTGAATTGGAAAATTGATTCGGCTGGAACAGGTGATTGGCATATTGGCTCGCCGCCCGATAAACGCTCAATTGCTGTAGCCAAAACCTATGGATTAGATATTTCACAGCAATGCTGCCGACAATTTCAGGCAGAAGATTTTGATAAATTCGACCGCATTTTTGTGATGGATAAAATGAATCTTAAAGATGTTTTAGGTCAGGCAAGGAGAGAAGCTGATAAAGAAAAGGTTAAGCTCTTACTAAATACTGAAGCCGTTCCGGACCCGTATTACGAAGATGACCAATTTGATGCGGTATATCAGATGATTGAAGCTGGATGCATGAAAATTATTGCGGAAGAACTCAAAAATCAATAATCCAGGTACTCCTGATAAACTTGTTGCATATAAGCTTTGCCCCAGCGGAGCAGATTTTCATCTTCGGCACCCTGTTCTGTTTTTTTAAATATTACACGCTTTCCAGTGTTATCAAAAGAAATAACCTGCCTGGGGTTTATAACACCAAAGCCATTATCCCAATCGAAAAAAGCAAAGTCTGGTGTGCCGGGATTAAGTAAATCACGGCTCCATTTAAAATCTGAAGCAGGGATTTTTAGCTGATTTAAAACAGTTGCGGCTATGTCTGTCTGGCTACCAATTTTCGAAATTCGTTTACCTCTAAACTCCGGCTTAATTACATCCCCAAAAAACAGTAGCGGAATCCGAAAGCGATTAGGACGAAAAATTTCCGACTGATTTCTGGGCAAACGATGCCCGTGGTCGGCAACCACTACAAACAGAGTGTTTTTATACCATGGAGCTTTCTTAGCATCATTTATAAAACTTCCGAGGCAAGAATCGGCGAAGTAAGCCGTGCTTCGAAACTTGTTTTCAATCTCCTGGCCCGGAAAACGAGGTTTGCCTGGAACTTCAAAGGGCTCGTGATTAGTTAAAGTTAATAAGGTTGCAAAAAACGGCTGTTTGATTCGGACAACTTCATTTAGAAGTTTTTTATAAACCAGATCATCGTATGCACCCCATTTAGAGTTCATATCTTTTCTATCGAAATCTTGCTTTTGAATAATCCTATCGTATTGATGACTTAGTAAATAAGATTTCATGTTAAAGAATTCTGTTTCGCCGCCATAAAAAAATAAGGTTTGATAGCCTTGCTTAGTAAAGGTATTTGAAAAGGAAGGAAGCTTATCTTGCTTGCTGTTTACCTTCATGATGCTCCGTATCGCTTGAGAAGGAAACGCGTTCAAAACGGCTACAATGCCTTTGTCTGTTCTGTCGCCGGAGGCGTAGATGTTTTCGAATAGAATGCCTTCTGAAGCAATTTTCTCTATCTGGGGCGCCACACCTTTATCGCCGCCAAGACTTTCCACTACATCGGCAGTAAAGCTTTCTAAAATAATTACAATAACGTTCGGTTTAACCGCATCTATAACTTGTGTCGACAGAGTTTTTGGCAACTCGAATAGCTCGCTTGTGATCGCGGTGGCATCACTTCTAGAATAATAGTTATAAGGGTTTCTATTCGATTTGTTGTTTAAAACATCACGCATTAGCCCCCACTCTGTATTGATGGCGGCATGATTAAGAAGGGGTTTGTTAGAGTAATACGCCATACTTTCGTTCATGGGCGAAAGTTGCCAGCCGCCTCGTATGGCAAGAAAAGTTAAACCGATGGCAAGGATTGACACGACTGCTTTTGATAAGAGATGCGAATGCTCAAGTCTTTTAAAAAGAATGATTTTTCTGGCAAGGAAAAAGCTAATAAATATTAAAACAATAAGGGTAAGTAAAGAAGCCATTATTGGTGACGACGCACCACTCGCAACAGCTTCGTTGGGCGAATTAAAACCATAATCTAAAGCTTTGAAATTGATTTTAGACCCCCACTCGCGATAGATATTGAAGTTGAAAATGCAGATGATTGAAAATGCTACCACTAGAATGCCGGTGTACCATTTTAAAATTCCAGCTGGAATTTTCAATGCAGGAATAAACCATAAAAGCAAAGTAGCCAGTAGGGGCAATACCGAGATATAAGCAGCCATAGATGCGTCCATCCATAAGCCCACAATAAAACTCTTACCTGTTTCGGTTAATGGTATTGCTTTAAGTTTATCGCTGAAACTGAGCAGGAAAATTACTCTTTCTAAAAAGAAAAAAAGGATCCAGAATACGAAGTAACGAATAAGAAGGGTAAGGTTTTTAATCATTAATAAGGTGTATTGTGAATACTCGCGAAGACAAATTTAGAAAGAATAGCTGGTTTGGTACAGTGAAACCTGAATGAGGTGAATCGCTTTTAAGAAAAAACACTGTCTTTCGGTTTATTTAAACTTTGTGCTACGGGATGCTGTCGTCGCCCTCATGGCCCTTTAGGTTTGTACTAACCAAATAATCACAGTTATTAATCTTGTTATTGTTGTAAGATTTTCTTTTTGCTTCTTTTTCTTTTGTTAATAAGCTGTGAATTTTGTGGAAAGGTTAACTCTGACAGAGGGACACTATCCTCTAGCAAGGCTTAAGGCCTATCTTGCGATTTAGTCCTCTGTCA
>DASWMZ010000067.1:0-21244 GCA_036399495.1 Pedobacter sp. | reverse complement strand
ACTTGTATTCACATTCGTGGCCACAGGACACTTTGAAGCAATAGGCTTTCTTATTGCAGCAAAATCAATTTTCAGATTTGGCGATTTGAAGGAGGCTAAAGATTTAAAGATGACAGAATATGTTCTTATCGGTACTTTATTAAGCTTCGGTATTGCTACTGTTATTTCTCTAATAGCCTGCGTAATACAATAGAAATTCTCTTCCTTGACTACCTTTGAAAATAAATTTGCAGATTTTAATTTTATACTGTTATTTAGCCTACTAATTCTATAGAGTATATCTAACATTTGGTTGATTCTCTATCCTTGAATAAAATAGAAATTTTAATAAATCGATGAAGCAACTTTTACAAAATCCCAAGTTACTATCTCTGCTATTTTTACTTTTCGGTACAGTTGTTTATTCTCAAACAACAGCGCCACATCCGCCAGTTACTTATCCAAGAATAACCAACGCCGTGGGTATTGTACATCCCATTGTGAGCTTTAACAGCGATGGCCCACACACAAACTTTGACAATAGTTATACAGCAGGATTAGCTGTTGGATTAAATGTTTGGAAGAGTGCCAAAGTTGGTTTCTCATTCGAGTTTGTTCCCTTTATTCATGCGGAAGACGGAACCAGTAAAATGAGTAATTTCCTGTTTCATCCTGGAGTATTGTTCGCAATGGGAAAAGGATTTACAATTGTGGGTCGGGCTGCCTTCGAAACATCCGGCAGATATGGTGTAACACCTGTTTTCAACAAAATAGTAAAGAAGAATAAGCACAGTAACTACTATGTCGCCGTTCCTGTACCGGTCAGATTTGGGAATAACAGGCCTAATTCTATTGGAGCTGCTTTTCAGTTTGGTATAGGATTTTAAAAGGACTGATGGAAAAAACTGATAAATATTCCCTTGCTCAGCTTGTAACCTATTTTTTGAAACTCGGCACCTGGGGTTTCGGAGGTCCGGTGGCCTTGGTCGGTTACATGCACCGCGATTTGGTTGAGGATAAAAAATGGCTTACAGAAGAAGAATATAAGGAGGGACTAGCACTGGCACAGCTTGCTCCTGGTCCACTTGCTGCCCAACTCGGCATCTACATTGGCTTTGTCCATTATGGTTTATTGGGTGCGACCTTGGTTGGTTTCGCGTTTGTACTCCCGTCATTTATAATGGTTGTTCTGCTCGGTATGGCATATAAAATCTACAGCGGAATTCCCTGGATGCAAGCCGTGTTTTACGGTGTCGGAGCTTCGGTAATTGGAATTATAGCTATGAGCGCTTACAAACTAACCGTTAAATCTGTGGGGAAATTTGAACTCTCAGCCATCCAGACAAACTGGCTGCTCTGGCTCTTTTATCTGATTGGCGCAGCAGTTACAGTCATCACCGAAAGGGAAGAAGTCTTGTTGTTTATTGCTGCCGGACTTATTTATATGTTCGTAAAAGCACCACCCGCTTTTGTTAGAAAGCCTACAGCGGGGCTTTCCATAATATTGGCTGGACTAGGCTTCTGGCAATACGAGACCGGAACATTACAAAATATAGCACTGTTCTTCGCCAAAGCAGGAGCACTAGTTTTTGGAAGCGGATTAGCCATTGTCCCATTTTTACATAGTGGAGTTGTTGAAGAATTTGGATGGTTAAACGAACATCAATTTGTAGATGCCGTGGCAGTGGCCATGGTTACACCTGGCCCGGTGGTGATTACTGTGGGCTTCATTGGCTACCTTGTCGCCGGATTTCCCGGAGCGTTAGTTGCTGCGCTAGCAACTTTTTTGCCTTGTTATTTCTTTACAGTAGCATTAGCTCCTTCATTCAAAAAGATTGCTAAGAATCAAAGTATTAAGGCTTTTGTGGATGGTATTACCGCAGCAGTTATTGGAGCTTTGGTAGGTGCAGTTATCGTAATTGCGATGCGTTCTATTGTCGACCTAGCTACAGCACTTATAGCTGTCGCTACCATATTCGCCCTAATCTATATTAAGAAAATACAAGAGCCTTATATTATCCTTATTGCTGCTTTTATCGGATTGATACTTAAAAGTCTTTAGTTGCAAGCTTAATTGTATTTTTGCCGCTTAGCCCATCAGCTGCTGCAAAGAATGAGTATTCAAAGCCGACTCAAGCCAATAATGTTTGTTGGAACCGCTTCAGACGTTGGCAAGAGCGTTATCACAGCCGGATTCTGTAGAATTTTTAAACAAGATGGTTATCATCCTGCGCCTTTCAAGGCTCAGAATATGTCATTAAACAGCTATGCAACGCCGGAAGGTTTAGAAATCGGGCGTGCTCAGGCGGTGCAGGCAGAAGCAGCAGGGGTTCCCTGTCATACGGATATGAATCCGGTGCTTTTGAAACCTACATCTGATAAAATTTCTCAGGTTATTCTGAATGGCAAGCCCTTGGGGAATATGTCTGCACGTGACTATTTTAATTCGGATAAACGAGCCGATCTTTTCGCAGAGGTTTGTCAGGCATTTGACCGCTTGAACAATCGTTTTTCACCAGTAGTGATGGAAGGGGCGGGCAGTATCTCGGAGCTAAATCTTAAACATAGGGATATCACAAATTTGCGTATGGCTCTTTATGCTAAGGCTGATACTTATCTCATTACTGATATCGACCGTGGGGGAATTTTTGCAAGCTTATACGGTGCAATGACTTTATTAGACGAGGACGAAAGAGTTTGTATTAAGGGAATTATCATCAATAAATTTAGAGGTGATGTTTCTTTGTTTGAGGATGGCAAGAAGATGATTGAAGACCTGTGCCGCGTTCCGGTAGTGGGAATATTGCCTTATTTCAGAGATATAACAATTGAAGAGGAGGACTCCGTCTCGTTGAAGCTGAAGCAACGAAAAGCTGAGGAAGGAAAAGTAAATATTGCTGTTATTCTTCTTAATAAACTTTCAAACTTTACCGACTTTAATCGATTGGAAAAGGATTCAAGGGTTAATTTATATTATACGGTGGAGCCTGGAGAAATCATCAAGTCGGACATTGTTATCCTCCCTGGAAGTAAAAATACAATTGAGGACCTCATCGCATTAAAAAATAATGGCATAGCCAAAGCAATTGTACAAGCATTTAAAGAGAGTAAAACAGTTATCGGAATATGCGGTGGTTTCCAGATGATGGGCGAGTTGGTGCAGGACCCGTATCACTTAGAAAGCGATGTTGAAGAAGTATCCGGTCTGGGTTTGCTTCCTGTAAAAAGCATTCTAAAAACTGAAAAAACAACCGTTCAGCGCAATTTTAAGCACCTTGATCAAGATGTGTCATGCAAGGGTTACGAGATTCATATGGGAGAGACCCAATCAACAACCCACGAAAAACCTGTTAATTTTTTTCCGGACGGTAGCACAGACGGTTATCTGTTAAATGATAAATGCTGGGGGACTTATTTACACGGAATTTTAGACAATGCAATTGTGATTGATAGTATTCTGGCGCCATATACCAAAGAAGAGAACCCTGCGGAGGATTATCAGGAATTTAAAGAGAAGCAGTACGACAAGCTTGCTGACCTTATCCGGGAAAACATTGATATGAAATTGATTTATCAATCATTAGCACGCTGATTTATGCTGCACGGACATGGTGACGATAGCTATCGCTTCAATCGCGAAATTGTTGCAGACTTTAGCACAAATGTGTGGTATGGCGGCGAGCCCGTTGGATTGAAGGACCACCTGTTTAAACGCTGGGAAATCATAAATAGATACCCGGAAGTTATTGCCGAAAGCCTGACCGAAAAGATTGCCGCTCAGCATAATCTTAACCCCAACAATATTTTAGTAAATAACGGCACCACTGAAAGTATTTACCTCATCGCCCAGTTATTTCAAAAGTCGAAGACCCTTATCGTCGTACCATCATTCTCAGAGTATGAAGATGCCTGCAGTTTGTATCAGCATGAAATCAGCTTTATTAATTGGAATGAATTGAACGCAGATTATAAATTTGATTCAGAACTGTTTTTTATTTGCAATCCGAATAACCCAACGGGCGCGGTATTTTATGATTTCGAAAAACTCATAGCTAGTAATCCAACGGTCACTTTTGTACTTGACGAGGCTTTCATTGATTTTACCCTTTCCATTACATCAGCAATCAAACTCATAAACACGTATAAAAACCTCATCATCTTGCATTCGCTTACCAAGAATTTTGCCATCCCGGGTTTGCGATTGGGATATATAGCTGCTGATAAAATCATCATCGATAAACTTAAATCGTATAAATTCCCCTGGTCGGTTAATTCGCTCGCACTTGAAGCCGGGCATTTTATTTACGACCATTTTTCTTCGGTACAAATACCGTTAAAACAATTACTAGCGGATAAAAGAGCGTTTGAGAATGGCCTCCAAAATGCTCCAGTTTCCATTCTTGATAGTGAAACACATTTTTTTACTGCGGAAAGCCAAAAAGGAACAGCTTCCGATTTAAAGGCTTTCCTTATTGAAAATTTCGGAATATTGATTCGGGATGCAAGTAATTTTCGAGGTCTTAATGAAAAGCATTTTCGAATAGCAACTTTGTCTCCGCAAAAAAATCAGCTTTTAATTACCGCTCTGGAAGCATGGAACAATCATTGATTCTGATTCTTTCGCTCGTTCTCGGTTATTTCCTCGACCTGTTGATTGGCGACCCGCATGTCTTGCCTCATCCCGTTAGGTTATTTGGGAATTTGATTGCTTTTTTTGATACTAAGTTCAATAAAGGAAGTAATCGGTTTTTAAAAGGCGCAATTGTAAGCATTTTACTATGCACACTCGTTTTTGTATTCTTTTATTATCTGATGGTAAATTTCAAAATCATCAGTACTGTTCTCTATATTATCACTGCAAGCGTTTTTGTGTTTTATGGATTAGCTAACACGAGCTTAATTTCCGAAGGCCGTAGGGTATTTGATGAGCTTGAGCATAATGGCTTAGAGGCAGGAAGAAGACGCCTTTCATGGATTGTCGGTCGCGATACATCTAAGTTAAGCGCTCAGCAAATAAGGATTGCTGTGTTTGAAACGATGTCAGAGAATTTAAGTGATGGCGTAATTGCACCGCTATTCTATTACTTAATTGGCGGTGTACCGGCGATGATGGTGTACAAGATGATAAACACACTCGACTCAATGGTTGGTTATCGGAACAGCAAATACGAGCAGTTTGGCAAATTTGCAGCGAGGCTGGATGATGTCGCCAACTTCATTCCTGCACGCCTAACTGCGATTTTGATGTGCATCGCAAGTATGAGCAGCAGGGGCTTTCGTTTTATATTAAAATATGGGAATAATCATAAAAGTCCCAATTCGGGATACCCTGAATCAGCACTTGCCGGAATACTTGATGTGCGTTTCGGAGGTCCGAATAGTTATCACGGCATCTTGGTAGACAAACCCTACATCGGTGAAAATGAAAGGGAAATTGCACATAAAGAAATAAATCGGGTAACCTGGATTAATCATGCAACTACATTTCTGATGTTGCTGCTTGTGCTAGTGATTCTATATTTGCATCCTTTTTGATGAATAAGTTTATAATTACTGGTGGCCCGGGGTCGGGCAAGACAAGTCTGATTGAGCAGCTGGAGCTTCGGGGTTACGCTTGTTCAAAGGAAGCATCCAGGCAATTGATTATTGAGCAAGTAGCTTTAGTGTCAGAGGCCTTGCCTTGGCTAAATCTTTCTGCTTTCGCAGATTTGGCGTTGGAACGGATGAAAGTGTTGTATTGTGAATCGCAAAACTCATCTCTTACTTTTTTTGATAGAGGTATTCCTGATATTATTGGGTATTTGAAGTTTGCAGGTCGGGCTGTAGCTGAAAAGTATTATGAAGCTCTCGATGATTGTTCATACAATTCAACGGCATTTATTTTACCTCCCTGGGAAGAAATCTATGTAAACGACAGCGAGCGCTGGCAGTCATTCGAAGAGTCGGTTCAAATTTATGAGGCCATCAAAGAAACTTATGGTGAATTAAATTTTAATTTAATTGAAGTGCCGAAAGTGCCTATTAAGGACCGTGTGACCTTTATTCTAAATGAAATCAATTAAGACATTGGCGGCAATAGAGTGCCTGGATAAAATCTCGTTTTGAATCCCCTAGAAATTTTCTAGTTTTGCAGCAAAGGTAGCAAGTTCTAATAAACGAACGGCTTTAATAGGGAATACCGGTGTAATTCCGGAACAGTCTCCGCTGCTGTAACCTCGTTAAAAGAAATTGACAAAAACCACTGTCCGCTCTCAAAGCGATGGGAAGGTGTCAATTTTCGAGGAAGTCAGAAGACCTGCCTTAAATAATTTCATTAAGCTTTCGGAAGAAAGGCTGGGAATATGACAGAAAAAAGCAGGACTTATACTCTGGCTTTCAGAAAAGGGATTTTTCTGAGCCGACACCGCATCGCAGGTTTCATAACATGCGCCTCAATCTTATTTTTATTATCGAGTTTTGGCAATGAATCTGCCAGCCTTAGAGCTCGGAAGAGCTTGGATTTATATCCTGAAAAGGTTAAGCTGAAATATGCTAAAAATTTCAGCATCAATTATTTTGGAACTTATAAAGTCGTAAACGTCCGAAACTATTATGGCGGCCAAATCGATACGCTTCAGTATTTGCTTGTTGATAAAAAGCATCCGATTCCCAAAGGATATCCCAATGCTCAAATCATCAGAACTCCTGTAAAGAGCTTCGTCAACATGTCGTCCATGCATATCGCCATGACAAGCTTTGCGGAGTCTGCAAATTCAATTGTTGGTTTGGGGAGTTTCAAATATGTGAGCTCGCCTGTTGTAAGGCAAAACATTAAAGCAGGAAGAGTACAGGAAGTTGGTTTAGACGGATCCATGAATAATGAGCTTATTATCTCCATGAAACCTGATGTTGTCATGGTAATGGGGAATACCGCAGCCAAATTCAGTCGCTATCAAACCCTGACCGGTGCAGGCATACCGGTTCTATCAAATTTCGAATGGTTGGAAAGTACTCCTCTAGCACGAATGGAATGGGTTAAGCTGATGGCTGCCCTTGTGAACAAAGAAGCACTGGTAAATAAAAAGTTCAATCAGGTTGAGAAAGAATATTTTAAGCTGGTTCAGGTTGGCAAGAAAGCAAAAACTCGTCCTTTAATTATTTACGGAATGCCCTTTAAAGGAACCTGGCTGATGCCAGATGCTGACAGCTACAATACTCAATTGTTTAAAGATGCGGCAGCTACCTATAAATGGTCGAAAGAAAAAGGCACCGGTAGTTTGCCCCTTAGCTTTGAGGCAGTTGCACCGGTTGCGCTGAAAGCGAATTACTGGTTAAACGTTGGCTACGTCGACAGCAAAGCCGATATCCTGGCAAAGGACAGCCGTTTTGCGCATTTCAAGCCTTTTAAAAACAACAAGATTTACAATCACAACAAGAAGGTAAACGACCTCGGCTCCAATGATTTCTGGGAATCCGGCGGAGTGAACCCCCACCTCATATTAGCCGACCTGATAAAAATCCTTCATCCGGAATTACTGCCGAATCATAGGCTGGTTTATTATAAGCAACTCCACTAAATCTATTAACAAACATTAATCATCACATATGAAATTTCAATTTACCTTAATCCTTTTTGCACTCATTTTGACCAACTTTGTTTCCTTCGCGCAAGAAACTGATACGCTAAAAGCCGCTCAATTAGAGTATGTTGTCGTAAGTGCTAATCGTACGGAAACAAAGAAAAGTAATACGCCGCAGAGTATTACTGTAATTAACAAGGACGCAATCGCCCTTACACCTTCATCAGACTTTACTGATATTATCAAGAAAAATGCCTCTGTAAACGTGATTCAGTATCCGGGCCTATCCTCTGGCGTCGGTATTCGCGGTTTTAGGCCTCAGTTTAGCGGCTTGAATCAACGTACGCTAATGTTAGTTGACGGAAGACCAGCCGGGACCGCAAATTTATCCACTATCAACAGTGATAATATTGAAAGAATTGAGATTTTAAAAGGCCCTGCTTCAGCTTTATATGGCGCACAGGCTATGGGCGGAGTAGTAAACATCATCACCAAAAGGTCCTCAGGTGTAATGCGAACCAATGCTTTTGCTGAATATGGCTCTTTCAGAACTTTGAAGGCTGGCGGCTCGGTAGGAGGAAATATTAACAAACAACTCGATTTCGATGTATCTTTTAACCGTTTCGATCGCGATAGAAACATGAAACTAGGTAAAGATAATTTGTTTAGAAAGATGCTGAATTCTGAAACAGCTGTTAAAAATTACTCTGATAATACCAGCATCGAAGTTGACGATAGCAGAGCTGATGGATTAAGACGTCAGTTTACACGCATGGAATACGGCTCTGAAACTGCAAGATTCGGATATCAGATTAGTAAAAAGCTGCGTGCAGATGTAAGTGGTGAACACTTTTCTGCTAGGAATATAGAAGTCCCAAGCGATATTTTTTATGGAAATGCGAGGCCGTCGAGCAAGGATATTGATAAATATAGCACCGAAGCTTCCATAAGCGGGAAGTTTGCTAAACACCAATTATCATTACGAGGGTACTTGTCTTCAGAAGCGAATAAGAATAGAGACCTACAATCAGGCGGAGTCTTTATCGCACCTTTTGTTTCATTCAGAAGTACTGCTAAATGGAAGGGTGTCCAGCTTAAAGACGTTTACAGTATTGGCCAGCAATCAATAATTGCCGGTATCGATTATAATGATGCCTCAACAACTTCTAAAGGTTTTACTCCAACAGCAGAAAAGGCACCATTCTCTCCTAATTATAATTTAGCAACCTGGGCAGCTTATGTTCAGGGGCACTTTAGCTTATTGGATAACAGCCTGATTGTTAATCCAGGTATCCGGTATGACCTGATTACTTATAATGTCAAGCAAACGCCTCTGCTTACAACTTATGCGCCTGGTAAGGAAACGAACCCTTTCATCAGCCCTAGCCTTGCGGCTCAATACACAGTGCTTAATCTGTTAACTGTTCATGGAACAATCGGAAGAGCGTTTGTAACGCCTGATGCTTATAACGTTGCAGGTTATTCTGAACTGGTAAATGCTACTACCAAAAAGGCCAGTGTAACCATCGGAAATGCTGGACTGAAAAATGAAAGTTCAACATCATGGGATGCTGGTTTGCGATTTAATAAACGCGAATTGGGAATCTCTGCTGATGTTACCTATTTCAAAACAGAGGTCAAAGACCGTATTACTACTCTAAGAACCACGCCAACCGGTGGCGAAAAAACCGAAAGCGGCTATTTGATTGCCAGCAGCACTACCTATGTTAATGCAAACCGAGCGAATATCGAAGGTCTTGAAGCGGAGTTTTCTTATGATTTCGGCGCTTTAAACAATTACAGATACTCTCTAAAAGTATTTGCAAATGCCACCCGAACTTTTGAAGCAGAAGAAGTAACTGTTGTGCAAGCCACCGGAGCAGAGACTTTCAAAGATATTTACAATGTTGCTAACTTCACCAGCACGTATGGCATTGAATATAATACGCTGAAAGGTTTAGATTTTCGCATTACAGGCCGGTATGTCGGCGAACGTAAAGACACTGACTTCAGCGATGTTAATGCCCCTGAAATTGTGTATCCATCGTTCATGACCCTGGATTTTGGTGCCAGCTACATATACGCCAAAAAACATACCGTAAGTTTGCTGGCGAACAATCTTACAGATGAAAATTATTATGAAAAACGCGGCTTTAACCTGCAGGGAAGAAGCTTCTCGCTGAGATATGCGCTAAGCTTTTAAATTAATATTGCTAAGATTAATATGAAAATATACACAAAGAAGGGCGACGCCGGAACGACCGGTTTATTTGGTGGTAAACGTGTTTATAAGGACGATGTACGCATCGAGTGCATCGGCACGCTGGATGAAGTGAACTCCACTATTGGTTTGCTGCGGGTAAGTTTAGGCACAGAGCATCCCTGGCAAGGTAATTTGCATAAAATTCAAAAAGATATGATGGATATGATGTCACATCTGGCACGTCCATCAGATACAAAAAAGATTAACACAAATCCAATGCCCGAGGATGGAGCCGTTTTTTGTGAGGAATGGATAGATGAGCTGGAGGCAAATATGAGTTCACCTTCAGACTATTTTATCCTGCCCGGAGGAAATGAAATTTCGGCGATGTGCCATGTAGCCAGAACGCAAATGCGGAGAGGGGAGAGGCACTTGGTAACTTTGATGAAAGAAGATGAAGTTAATCCGGCGATTTCGGCCTATATTAACCGCCTTTCCGATTTGTTTTTTACCTTATCACGCGCTGAAATGGATAAAGCCGGAGTCGCGGAAGAGAAGTGGCAGCTGTTTCTTTATAAGCGTAAGAAGCAGCCAGAACCAGAATCAAATCCCGAATAAATGATTGTTTTCATTACAGGAGGAGTTCGAAGTGGTAAAAGTGGCTTTGCACAGAAAATGGCTTTAAGCCTTTCGGAAAGTCCGGTTTATATTGCTACCGCGAAAGTTTGGGATGACGATTTCGCTGAGCGGGTCAAACGCCATCGGCAGGAACGTGGTACAGAATGGACTAATTTTGAAGCTTATACCGAGCTTTGCAAACTGCCTGTTGAAAATAAAACTGTGGTAATAGACTGTGTTACGCTGTGGCTTACCAACTTTTTTATGGATTTCGATAGCGATATCGAAAAATCCCTTGCCGCCTTCAAAAACGAAATCGACCAATTAGAAAAGCTAGATTCTACTTTTATAATAATATCAAACGAAATTGGAATGGGTTTGCATGCGGATACTTCAATCGGAAGAAAATTTGCCGATTTACAGGGCTGGGCAAATCAATATGTTGCTAAAAAAGCTTCGGAGGCTATCTTTATGGTGTCGGGTTTGCCCTTATATTTAAAGAAATAATTATTATCAATGGAGCTTGAGGAGCTATTTGAGGCCAGGCGCGACACTCGTCATTTCACCACAGAACCTGTGCCCGATGAAGTGCTGAATACAGCGTTGCGTGCCGGACATGCAGCTCCCTCCGTTGGCCTCACAGATGCAACCCGATACTACATAATCAAGTCACAGCAGGTTAAGGAGGAAGTCAAAAACCTCTTTGAAGCATATAATCATAAGGCAGTTCAGCAAATTGAAAGCGACGATAAAAAAAAGCAATATCAGGCACTCAAACTCGAGGCAATACTCGATGCTCCAGTTGGCCTTGTTGTTTGTTATGATCGCTCAGTTTTAAATGATTTTACAATAGGAACCGTTGCCAGCAACGATACTATTAAGTTCTCGGCGGTGTGTGCCGTGCAGAATATCTGGTTGTCTTTAACTAATCAGGGCTATTCAATGGGTTGGGTTTCCATCCTGAACTATCACCAGTTTAAAGAAATCCTGAATCTTCCTGACACTATAGAACCTCTTGGATACTTTTGTGTAGGAAAGCCTGCTACGGATTATGAGCATCAGCCTATGCTGCAACAATTAGGCTGGAAGGATAAGTCGGTGAATCCTAGTGTTAGTGAGATTATAACAATTCGAAAAGTTGCTTTGTCAGAGAAGTCTTTGGTGAAAAGAGCCATAAATTCACCGGACCTATCAGCGAAGCTCAAAGACAAAATTGATAACAAAACTAAGCCCACCGGGTCCCTTGGGCGGCTTGAACAGCTGGCTCAACAAATTGGCGAGGTTTTTCAAACGGAAACTCCAGAAATAAAGAATCCACATCTGATTGTATTTGCCGCTGACCATGGAATTGCACAGCATGGCGTTAGTGCATATCCTCCGGAAGTAACCAGGCAAATGGTTAACAACTTTCTTGAAGGTGGTGCGGCTATAAATGTATTTTGTAAACAGCATCAAATTACGCTGCAGATAGCGGATGCAGGCGTGAACTATGATTTTTCGTCTAAGCTTGCTATTACTGATTGCAAAATCGCAAGGGGGACGCAATCTTTTCTTCACGGAGCTGCCATGTCGGTCGCAGAACTGGACCTATGCCTGCTAAAAGGTTCAGAAGTTGTAAGGAAAATAGTTAGAACCGCTTGTAACACCATCGCTTTTGGCGAAATGGGAATAGGGAATACTTCCAGCGCAGCTATTTTAATGAGCTTGCTTTGCAATCTTCCTTTAACTGATTGTGTTGGCAAAGGCACCGGAGTGGATGCTAAACAATACCAGAAAAAGCTAGAAATTCTGGAAGCATCTGTTAAAAATTACTCCGGAAACAATGATATGTATCAACTGATGGCCTATTTTGGTGGATTTGAAATTTTACAAATTACCGGAGCTATCCTTGAGGCGAAAACACAAAATATGCTTATCCTGATAGACGGATTCATATCTACTGTAGCATTTTTATGCGCTTATAAAATAGATCCGGAGGTGAAGTTAAATGCGGTCTTTTGTCACCAGTCGGACGAACAGGGACACAAACTTTTACTCAATTATCTTGATGCCACTCCTTTATTACAGTTAAACATGCGCTTAGGCGAAGGAACCGGTTGTGCTCTTGCTTTTCCCTTAATTAAAAGCGCGGTAGCATTCCTAAATGAAATGGCGAGTTTTGAGAGTGCCGCTGTTAGCAATAAGCAGATATGAAACGGGAATGGCAACTATTTCTTACTGCACTATCTTTTTACACTAGAATTTACGTCCCCAAATTTATTCACGAAGCAAAGCCAGAGTATCTTAATAATTCGATTAGATATTTTTCCTTAATCGGATGGTTTACAGGCTTTTTATCAGCCGTAATGTTCTTTTTGTTTGACTTTTATTTCGATCAATCGACAGCTCTTATTTTTTCAATGCTAGCCGTGGTGCTTATTACCGGGGCTATTCATGAAGATGGTTTCGCGGATGTTTGTGATGGCTTTGGTGGTGGTTGGTCTAAAGAAAAGATTCTGGAGATCATGAAAGATAGTAGTGTTGGTGCGTTTGGTGTAATTGGATTGGTATTTATTCTACTATTGAAGTTTTTTGCACTCAATCAGTTTATGAATGGATTAAATTCACCGGGGAACTGGGTCATAATGTTGCTAATATTTATGGTAGGGCATTGCCTAAGCCGTTTTAACGCTTCAATCATGGTGTTCACACATATTTACGTGAGAGAAGAAACTAGTAAGTCGGCTGCTTTGGTTGGAAATAGAAAAATAAATCTTTATCTCAGCTGCATATTTGGTTTGCTTCCTCTTATCCTTTTATCGATACATACCACACACTATGAGTGGCTATATCTTCTTCTTCCAATTGCTTTGGTTCAGGTATTTCTGAGCCGCTTTTTTAATAAGTGGATAGGCGGTTATACAGGCGATTGCCTTGGCGCTATTCAACAAGTTTCGGAGGTGGTTATCTACTTATCGGCGATAATTTTGTGGAGGTATATTTAATTCGTCATACAACACCAGATATTGCAAAAGGCCTTATTTACGGCCATCTCGATGTGCCGCTTGCGAATACTTTCGATAGTGAAAAAGCAATTATATTAAATACTCTACCGCAGGACATTGACCGGGTTTTCAGTAGTCCTTCCAGACGTTGTCAGTTCTTAGCTAAGGCCATCTCACCGCAAATAACAATCGTTAAAGGGATTAAAGAGTTGAATTTTGGATTATGGGAGGGCTTAAGCTGGGATGAAATCAACCGTACAGAATCTGATTATTGGATGGAGGATTTCGTAAACCGGTGTCCGCCGCAAGGTGAAACCTTATTGCAGATGGAAAAACGGGTGCTTGAGTTTTGGCAGGATTTATCTACATTAAATTGCCCAAAAATTGCGGTTGTAACCCATGTAGGCGTGATAAGAATAATACTTTCCCATATAAAACAGGCGCAGCTTCAGTCTATATTTGACATTCCAGTCGGGTACGGACAGGTTTTTGCTTTGACGTATAATCAGTAAAAGCTTTTTACTAACTTCATCGTCATCGGTAACGTCAAAACGATAGCCAATATGAACCTTGAGCACGAACGAAACACGGATATAAATAAGCACTTGTTGTATGAGCTACAGTCGAGGCTCAAAAAAGTCTTTGAAGGAGGCGGTGAAAAAGCCGCGGCCAAACAAAAAGAAAAAGGTAAACTTTTAGCCCGCGAAAGAATTTCATACTTGATTGATGATAATAAGCCCTGGCTGGAGATCGGTGCTTTCGCCGCTGACGGTATGTACAAAGAATATGGCGGTTGTCCTTCAGGTGGTGTTGTAGCTGGTGTCGGATATGTTTCTGGAAGACAATGTATTATACTAGCAAATGATGCTACCGTAAAAGCCGGAGCCTGGTTCCCCATCACCGCAAAAAAGAATCTCCGCGCCCAGGAAATTGCGATGGAAAATCGCTTGCCTATCATTTACCTCGTAGATTCAGCCGGTGTGTTCTTGCCTTTACAGGATGAAATTTTCCCTGATAAAGAGCACTTCGGAAGGATTTTTAGAAACAACGCAATCATGAGCGGCGAAGGAATAGTACAGATTTCAGCCATTATGGGTTCTTGTGTTGCCGGAGGGGCTTATCTGCCAATCATGAGCGATGAAGCGATGATTGTAGATGGAACCGGTTCTGTTTTCCTTGCGGGAAGCTATCTTGTTAAATCTGCCATAGGTGAGGATGTTGACAATGAAACCTTAGGCGGGGCAACCACTCACTGCGAAATATCCGGTGTAACGGATTATAAACACCCTAATGACCATGCCTGCCTTGATGCTATAAAAAACATCATGAGTAAGTTGGGGGCGCCTTTAAATGCTGGTTTTGATAGAATAGCGCCCTCGAGTCCGACAAAAAGCGCCGAGGAAATTTACGGCTTATTACCCGAAAATCGCGAGAAGCCCTACGATATGCTTGAGATAATTCATCGTCTGGTTGATAATTCTGAAATTGATGAATACAAACAACTTTTCGGTCAAAGCATTATCTGCGGCCTGGCCCGCATAGATGGCTGGGCCGTGGGTATTGTTGCCAACCAGCGGAAAGTCATCAAAACAAAAAAAGGCGAGATGCAGTTCGGAGGGGTAATCTATTCTGACTCTGCTGATAAAGCCAGCCGCTTTATTATGAACTGTAATCAAAAAAAGATTCCATTAGTGTTCTTACAAGATGTGACCGGCTTTATGGTTGGAAGTCGCTCTGAGCATGGAGGAATTATTAAAGATGGTGCTAAAATGGTGAATGCGGTTGCAAACTCTGTGGTTCCAAAGTTAACTATCATCATTGGAAACTCTTATGGCGCTGGCAATTATGCTATGTGCGGCAAAGCTTACGATCCTAGATTAATTTACGCTTGGCCTTCAGCTAAAATTGCAGTTATGGGTGGTTCGCAAGCAGCAAAGACACTTTTACAGATTCAGGAGTCTGCCTTAAAAGCTAAAGGAGAGGTAATCACTCCCGAAAAGGAAGCCGAATTGCTTAAAGAAATCACTGATAAATATAATGAACAAACCACGCCTTATTACGCTGCGGCTAGATTATGGATAGATGGAATAATAGATCCAATGGAAACTCGACAGGTAATTTCAATGGGAATTGAAGCAGCTAATCAATCGCCAATAACGAAGCGATTTAATGTAGGGGTTATACAGACATAGAGGTATCAACTATTTCCTATATCAATTTTTGAACTAAAAGCCTCTTGGGAAGATTAAAGAGGCTTTTTGCGGATATGGATAGCAGTTCTTGTTACAACAAAAACGCCATGAAAATCAATAAAGGCAAGCCATATGTAATCAACTAAATGAACTTAACCCACTCCGATAAAGGTGACTCAAACCTATAATGGCGATGAATGACCATATCATCCAATAATTTTTATCTATTTTCATGTATAAAACAGTAACTCATAGTATGTTCAATATTTAAGAATACTTTTGAAATTATAAATCCGTTAATCAACCTATGAAACTTCTGGGCTGCACTGCCGTTTTATTGCTCTTTTTCTTTCATTCCCAAGCTCAAAAAATCTCATTCAGCGAAAAGCGAACCTCTCAATTAACTTACATAAAAGGTCAAAATTTTGAGGGGGTAATTTTTGCTAAAGATTTTGTCTTTCCATTTCTTGACAATGAATCGGGAGATAAAAGATTTACCCCTTCCATCTTTGAAATTGAAATGGCCGAAAAGTTATTAAACAAGGACATCAATTTCGTAAATCTGTTGCAGACAAATCAGGGTTATGGACGAGGACCAATTATACACAAGAATTTAACAAAATATGCCCGTCAATATTTTGGTTATTACACTCCCCAGGGCGAAAAGATAATCTACATTAGTTGCTTATTGAAAAGCACTTACGGAACAGCATCTAAAGAATCACCCACTTGGTTAAGAGGGGCGGTTTTGGTTCTTAATGGTGGTAGCAACTATTGGCAGGTTCAGGCAAATTTAAATAAATCTACCCTATTTGGACTGGATGTGAACGGCTTGGATAAAGGCTCTCATCGCTAAACTGAGATTCCCTTGATATTTGTTTGTTGTCAGTGAAAGTACAAAGCGTTAGATTTGTCTTCTCGAAACCAATCAAATGTCAGAAGTTACAGAACACGTTCAATGCTTAATTATAGGTTCAGGTCCGGCGGGCTATACTGCAGCCGTTTACGCCGCCCGCGCAGATCTTAAACCCGTTTTATATACCGGCATAGTTCCCGGAGGCCAACTCACCCAAACTACTGATGTTGAGAATTTTCCTGGTTACCCCGAGGGAATATTAGGTCCTGAGATGATGGAGGACTTTCGTAAACAAGCTGAGCGTTTTGGAACAGATATCCGCTTTGGATACATCACTTCTGTAGATCTTACGGGACCTATTCATAAGATCGTTGTTGATGAAAATAAAACTATTACTGCTGATACCGTGATAATAGCCACCGGAGCTTCAGCCAAATGGCTGGGTTTAGAAAGCGAGCAAAAATATAATGGCTTTGGTGTTTCGGCATGTGCGGTTTGCGATGGATTTTTCTTTAAGGGACAAGATGTGGCTATCGTTGGCGCTGGAGATACAGCTGCTGAAGAAGCTACTTATCTAGCCAAGCTTTGCAACAAAGTTCATTTGTTGGTTCGTCGAGATGAATTCAGAGCTTCGAAAACAATGGTTCACCGCGTATTGAATACACCAAATATTCAGGTTCATTACAATACCGAAACAAAGGAGATTGTGGGAAATGGACAAACCGTTACGGGCATTACGGTGATAAATAACCAAACGCACGCAGAAACTTTGATCGATATTACCGGATTTTTTGTTGCTATTGGCCATAAGCCCAATACTGATATTTTTAAAGGCTGGTTAGATATGGATGAAACCGGTTATTTAATAACCAAATCAGGAACTACTCAAACCAATATTGAAGGCGTTTTCGCCTGTGGAGATGCCCAGGATAAAGTCTATCGCCAAGCTGTTACGGCTGCCGGTACAGGGTGTATGGCCGCTTTGGAAGCAGAACGTTATCTTGCAGCCAAAGAACACGCACTGGTTTAATCAATCTTCTCAAACATTTGATTTTCCCTGCTGTTAGCTTTCAAAACAAATAGCTATGGGAAAAGGAGATAAAAAAAGTAAAAGAGGAAAAATTTCGATGGGATCATTTGGCAAATCACGTCCTCATAATGTGAGTAAAGCCACCTCCGAAACAGTGAAAGATGAAAAAACTCAAACCAAAAGTGCCTGACAAGGCACTTTTGTCGTTTAATAGAATATGATCAGCAAAATACTCAAGCTTCGTACAGCCATCCTTCTTATTATTTCGACTGCAACAATCCTGTTCATGATATTTATGTTTTTTTATATCAGGAACCAATTCTTTGTTAGCCGTACGGAGGTTACAGAAGATGTGATGATCGAGAAGATCACAAATATGGGCAAGCTGGAACTTGTGAAGTATTCTATGAAAGATGTGATTGAGAAGAAAGTCACCCGTACACTCTTACCGGATAAACGTATCCTTTTCGTAGCGGTGGGGGAGGTTGTAGGTTGTATCGATCTCACGAAAGTGGTTAAAGAAGATATTATTTCTACAAAAGATTCTGTGACTTTATTTCTTCCAAACCCCGAGATTTGTTATTCTAAACTCGATCACCAACGTTCTAAAGTTTATGAATTATCTGGCGTATGGATGCCAAATGATAGGCAGAAGATGATAGAGGATATCTACAAACTGGCTGAACAAAAGATATTATCGAACGCCAAAGAAATGAATGTGCTGGGCAAAACCAAAGAAAATGCGCTTACCATTTTCAAACCCATTTTGGAAAATATATCTGGTAAAAAAGTCGTGATAAGCTTTAGATAGCACTATTCAATTATGATTACTGTGCAAAACATACTACATTTGGTTTAGCAGTGTTTCAAACTACAGCTAATTGGTTGTGAATAAGACCGAACTATGGTAACTATTGACACTTTTAGAAAAATTGCCCTTGCATTTCCTGAGGCCACAGAGGAGCCACATTTCGAAAAAATATCCTTCCGGGTAAAGAAGAAAATTTTTGCTACTTACGACGGCCAAAATGATCGTGCCTGTTTTAAGTTATCAGAAATTGACCAAAACGTTTTCTCTATTTCTGACCAAAATGGTATCTCAGCAGTTGGCAACAAGTGGGGCAAGCAAGGCTGGACATTAATTGAGTTGAATACGGTAAACCCGGATATTTTTGTCGATGCCCTCACAACTGCGTACTGCGAAGTTGCTCCGAAAAAACTTGCTCAGCAGGTAAGATTATCTAATATTGAATAAGAAACAATGAAACTATACACTCCTCTTATATTCGCTCTTTTTGTTTGTTATTTGTTTTCCTGCTCTTCAGAAGAGCACAAAAAGCCTGTATCTGCCATTACAAAAGTGGTTTTACCGCAACCATTCAGGTTTCATAAAGCGATAGAAGTGAAGCCAGGTTTAACGTTTGATGTTTTAAGCTGGGGTCGAGGAGCGGAACATATTGGTCAATATCTCATACTCCGTTCAGATTCATCTGATTTAAAATACAGCACCCATTCGGAAGAACTAGAAGGCGACCTTAAAGATGCATGGAATATGGATTTGGATTCGGATGGAAACCCTGAAATATTTTTACAGTCCATTGGTGAGGACAAAGATTCCTTTTTAAGTATTTATGTTCATGAATTTTCGGCAGGAGGCTCGTCTCAAGAGCTAAAATTTCCGGAACTAACTTCTTCTACAAAGAAAAAGTATCACGGCAAAGACTCGGTTTATACTAAGGATGGAAACCTATTCAGGGAGTTTCCAATATATGATGAAAGCGATACAGGAGCGACCAAGCCTGTTGGTAAAAAAGTTTTAGAGTATAAGCTTCGCGGAAACCGATTTGATATTAACGAAATAAAGGAAGACGAGAAAAAAGATTAACCGTTAATAGGGAGGATCACAAAAAAAGTGGCCCCTTTGTCTTCATTATTTTCGACCCAGATTTTACCTCCGTGTTGTTTCACAATTTCTGATGACACATACAGCCCTATTCCTAATCCCTGAGTGTCATTCTTAGATAGCTCATCAATACGGTAAAACTTATCGAAAACTTTTCTTTGATTTTTAGCCTGGATACCAACGCCATAATCTTTAATACTAATATAAATCAGGTTATTATGCTTTTCGAGCTTTACATCTACCTCTGTGGCTTTAGGAGAATATTTTACGGCGTTGTTAATCAAATTCACAATCACTTGCTCTATCCGACTTGGATCAATATCAATTGTGTTATTGGTTGAAGGGGTAAAAAAGATCTTATGCGAAGGGTACAATAATTGACTTGCTGAAACGATTTCCTGCAAAAACTTTTTGATATCAATTGGCTGTTTTTGAATGAGAAGCTTGCCTGATTGAATCTTAGAAACATCCAGCAAATTGAGTATTAGCTTTCCAAGCTTGTCCGAAAAATGTTCGGCTTTTCTTAGAAAATTTATAGTGTCCTCTAGAGGCTGATTATTAATACCACGCAGAGCGAGTTGAATGTAGGCTTTAATACTTGTCAATGGTGTCTTAAGCTCATGACTAGCAATCGTGAGAAATTCTTTGTTTCGATTCTCGCCTGCCTTTGTAATCTCGAGCTCACGATCTTTTTGTAAAAGAACTTGTTCGTTATTTTTCCTTTCAGAAATATCGCTTATAAAAGCAATGAAAAACCATTCATCGTTTACCCTGACACTCGAAATGCTTAGGCTTATCGGGAATTCACGCCCACTTTTGGTCATAGCAGGAACCTCTATTGTTTTATTCAAAACCGGCCCTTCACCAGTGGCGAGAAAGTGCTTCATGCCTTTATGATGAGCTTCGCGAAATTGTATAGGAATAATCAGCGCAGACAAATCCTGATAAATAACCTCAAGGCGTGAATACCCAAATATTTCAGTTGCTTTAAAGTTCCATTCAGCGATTAACTGATATTCGTTGATAATGATAACCGCATCAGGTGCGTTTTCTAAAAATTGCGTAACTTTTAAAAGCTGCTCCTTCTCAACAATTTCTAGTTCTTTTTTTATTGTAATATTTCGAAAGACTCCCCGCGTGTGCAGTAACTTTCCATCAGCAAAAAAAGGTCGGATATGGCCTTCAACAATTACCTTTGAGCCGTCGCAACCTTTAAAAGTAGTCTGGAAATTTTCCTGGATAGGTTCTTTAATACATTGATCTCGGTACTCCTGATAAGCTGATACCTCTTTATCTGCAATAAATTCGTAGATAGACTTACCTTTTACATCCTCTAGAGAGTAACCCAATGTTTTTAACCAAATAGGGTTGGCCAATTCAATATCTCCACGAACATTCGCGTAATGTATTAAATCACTGGTGTTTTCAAATAAATCCCGAAAGTATTTATCAGCTGGGCCCAAAATGTTAATAGAATAGAATGTAGCCCAAAATTGTAAAATATGTTTGTATTTACAAATAAAACATTAGCAGTTATGCAGAGGATACAAGGCACTATAAGATTATTCGGTAAGTTTCAGTCTCTCTTGAATCACCTCCGGGTGCAACATTGCCGAAGTAAAGGACATCACCAACAAATACAAGTTCGACATGCCCTGCGGACATGTCGAACAGCGGGGTTCTTATGCAGCCGGTAGCATCACATAGATGTTACCTTTTTTCCTTTATTAAACGTGCCGCTAAGCGATAATCTTTCTCAAATGGCGACTAAGGTTCTATTGACGCACATCGTGAAATCCTTTTATTTACCAGTGTTTGTAATGGCTGTAATATATTAAGCCGTATACGTGTAAATATAATCTACACCAAATGCCCGAACCTGATACTTTAATGTTGTACTATTTAATGTTATAATCGTAT
>DASWMZ010000066.1:0-14019 GCA_036399495.1 Pedobacter sp. | reverse complement strand
GTTTCAAGCTCCGCTTTGAATTGGGGATCATAGGGCTTTCCGTTTTCACTCAATTCTTTTATCGCCAACAGGCAGTTTGTAAAAAGTTCGGTGCATATCTGTATGTCCATGGTAGCACCGTAGGTGAATTGGTATTGCTTACCGTCTTCTCGTTCAAACGCATTTTCTGGTGAATGCGACGGATTAGTCACAAGCCTTCCTGCATTCGGCAATCCGGCGGGTATAGGCTTAAGAAAGTCGAGATAAAATTGCGCAGCACCTTTCATTAAAGGATATGCGCGGTTCTTTAGAAATACTTTATCTTGAGTAAACAGGTAATGATCAAAAGGATGATGTGCCAGCCAGCCACCACCCATAGGCCATACGCCCACAAAGCCGTCGGCCGGGGCAGTTCTCCAAAAGACATCTGTTAAATGATGTACTACCCAGCCCCGTGCGTTATACATTACTTTAGCTGTATGCTGGCCATAAATAGCCAGAGAATCCATGAGTGCATACAAAGGCATAGTACACTCAGACAGATTGGCTGCTTCGGCAGCCATATAGTTCATTTGAAGGTTAATATTTGTATGAAAATCTGAACTCCATGGCGGATTCATTTGCTGGTTCCATATACCCTGAAGATTAGAAGGAAGACGATCCCCTTTACGGGAAGACGCAATTAACAAATAACGACCGTACTGATAGGCTAATTCGGATAAATAAGGATCTTCATAACTCAACTGTTTCACCCGCTCAAGTCGCTTATCTTGTGGGAGTTCAAGTGGTTGCTCTTTCTGTGAAAGATTAAGTTTTACACGGCCATATAAAGACTGATAATCTTTTAAATGCTCATTGAACAAAGTCTGAACAGGTTTTGTAAGTGCTTGTTTTAACGTTCTCTGGCAGGTAGCATCAGGGTCTTTACCGCCATAGCTTGTAGCTGCCGAAATATACAGCACCACTTCGCTGGCATCGCTAACTGTCATTAGTCCATCTTTGTTAACAGATATTTTACCAGTTGAAGTAATTCCCTTTATGCTGGAAGCAAAGCGCATTCCTACCGGCTTACCATTCTCATTAAGACGGTTTATTTTTCCCGTCATATAAATAGCACTTGGATCTGTTGGAGAGGCATTCACTACTGCGTCTTGCTGTCGCATCATCCACATATTTAAGTTTAAGGCTTTAGCCTTATTGCATGATAAGCGAACAATAATAACATCTGCAGGATGGGAGGCAAACACTTCTCTTTTATAATTCACCCCATTACGGGTATAACTTGTAACGGCTACTGCCGAATCAAGGCTTAACCATCGTCTGTAATTGGTATACACCGTATCTGAGGATGGTGATATGTGTTCTATGAAAAAATCACCTAAACTTTGATAGGGTTTAATATTTTCAGGAATTCCAATCATTGTATTGGTTGCAAGTTTTTCAGCACCATCAATATCACCTGCAAACATTAATCGTTGCACTTCTGGCAAAGCTTTTCCCGACAGCGGATTCGCATCATCATGACGAAAACCATCCCAAAGGCTTTTTTCATTGAGCTGAATACGTTCTCTTAATACACCACCAAAAACCATAGCTCCCATACGAGAGTTTCCAACAGGCAATGCCTCCATCCATCCTTTCTCGAAATGCCAATCCTTTTTAAATCCGTCTATATCGTAACTAAAAACTTTGGGTTGGGCAGCAGGTTTGTCGAACCATAAAAGCATCCGCTTTTGCTGAGAGAAAATGGGAGAGTTGAGGCCCATCAACATTACAAGAAGGGCTAGCAGATACTTTATGCGACTGCGGATTTCGGGAAAAATACGATGTATTAAAAAAGTTATAGATTGCATTATTATGTGTGTGTGTGTGTTAAAGGGTTTATACTTTTTTGTAAGCTACACAAGTTTGGGAAGATTCTCCTAAACCCTCAATACCTAGTTCCACTTTGTCGCCTGGTTTAAGAAAGACCGGTGGGTTTAATCCTAAGCCTACTCCCGCTGGTGTACCTGTTGAAATAACATCGCCTGGAAGCAAGGTCATAAACTGGCTTAGATATGAAACAACGTATGGTATATTAAAAATAAAATCGCTGGTGCTGCTGTTCTGCATCATTTCGCCATTCACCTTCAACCACAAATTCAAATTATTAGGATCTTTAATCTCTTCTTTTGTTGCTAAAAATGGGCCTAAAGGCGCAAAGGTATCACAGCTTTTTCCTTTAACCCACTGGCCACCACGCTCTATTTGAAAAGCTCGTTCTGAAACATCGTTATGCAAACAGTATCCTGCTATGTAATCATAGGCTTCGGCTTCTTCTATGTACGATGCTTTTTTTCCGATAACAACTGCCAACTCAACTTCCCAATCTGTTTTATGTGAATTTTTTGGAATTATGATGTCGTCAAATGGACCGTTCAAGGATGTTGTAGCTTTGAAAAACACCACTGGTTCCGTTGGAATCGCTGCGCCTGTTTCAATTGCATGTTTCGCATAATTAAGACCAATACAGATTATTTTGGAAGGTCTCGCTACCGGCGATCCTAATCTTGTATTCTGATCTACAGCAGGTAAATTATTTTTGTTCTCTTCAATAAAGGCTTCCAATCTTTGCAATCCCTGATTTTCGAAAAAAGCCTCGTTATAATCTTCACCAAAAGCCGAAGTATCAAACCATTTGTCTTCTATAATAACACCAGTTTTTTCCTGGCCAGGTAATCCGAAACGTATTAATTTCATTTTGCTTTTATTAATTATTAAGTTTTACAAACCCGCCATCAATGGGGTAATCATTTCCAGTTATAAAGCCTGCTTCATCGCTGCATAGATAAAGTGCTAATGAAGCGATTTCTTCAGTAGTTCCCATTCTTCCGATAGGTTGAGATTTAGAGAGCTTCTCAAACATCTCCTGTTCTTTGCCAGGATAATTTTTCGCAATAAAGCCGTCTACAAATGGTGTGTGCACCCTCGCCGGTGAAATTGAATTACAGCGGATATTTTCATGCAAATAATCCTTAGCTACACTTAGGGTCATAGCATATACCGCGCCTTTGCTCATGCTATAAGCAAAACGATCTGGAATACCAACCAAAGATGCAATAGATGACACATTCAATATTACCCCCTTGCCCAAATGTTTAAAAACCGGGATTGCTACATGTAAACAGTTATAAGTTCCTTTCACATTGATATTGAAAATACGTGTAAAGTCCTCTTCGCCTGTATCATGAGCTTTGCCGATATGAGCAATACCAGCACAATTAACCAGAATATCAAACGAACCTACCGAAGAAAAAATCTGTTTTACCTGTTCCTGGTTACTTACATCGCATGCATAAGCTTTGCCTTGGCCGCCAGCCTCTAAAATAGGGCTCAGAGCTTGCTCTGCAAGCTCCTGATTTAAGTCTACAATATTCACAAATGCACCCTGTTGTGCAAAAAGTTGAGCTACTGCTTTACCAATACCGCTTCCGGAACCGGTGATAACTGCTGATTTATTTCTTAATGAAAACATGTTCAAAATTATAAAAGAAAATCTCTTTAATTGGTGCTTAATAATTTCCAGCGATGATCTTATATTTCAAATATCTTCTCCATCAGCATCCATTTTTCGCCATTTTTAGCTTGTGGCAAAGCTGCTTGATATTTCCACATTAATTCCTCCCACTCCTGCACTTTAGGGTTAGCAAGATCTGCAGCTGCTTTTTTTTCGAAACTGAAATTATCTTCTGTTTCCATAATCATAAACATTCTGGTATGAAGTCTATAAATCTGCATTTGTGTAATACCTGTAGATTTTATACTTTCTTCAATCTCCGGCCAGATTTTTACATGGTATTGTTCATATTCTTTAATGAGTTTTTCATCATTTACCAGATCTACCGTTAAGCAATATCTTTTCATATGGTCGTGGATATTTGAGGTTTAAATTTGAATTTAATTTAGAACTGGGGGCAAAAAGCATAACTACAAGAAAGCAAATTGCCGAAACTAAGTACGACGTTTGAATATTGGCCGCTCATTAAGCGGCTTTTAAACTAATCATAGAGAAATTATTTTAAAGACTTCGCTCCGCCGACTATTTTAAATACATAAGCATACTGACTTTTCAGCTCAGTTGGAGAAACTACAGGTGCTTGAATTGTAAGGGTATTATTTACCGAAGTGAATTTAGCTGGTTTATTACTTCCCAGCAGCCTAATTATACTCCCTTTTGCAATGTTTAAACCGGCAATCGATATACCTTTTTCCGGCCATTTTGTGCTTAAAACATATAGGTCGTTTCCCTTTTTAGTGTAAAACACAGTGCGGCCTGTTTGGGTTGATGCGGCTTCGGTTGCAGATTTCTCTTTTTTCTCGCCCGCAGGCACCTCTTTTACAACAGCCTTTTTATGTTCAGCAGGATTATGCCATGCTTTGGTGCCATAAATACCCTCTCCATTTACTGCAAGCCATTTACCAATATCAGTAAGTCTTTGCTCCATAATTACCGGGATACGGCCATCTGCAGTTGGACCAACATTTAAACATAAGTTACCTCCACGGCCTACTGTATTTACCAGCAAATGAATCAACTCCTCAGAGCTTCTGTAATCATGAATATCTTCATTCCGGTTATAACCGAAAGAGTAACCCATCCCCTGTATCTCTTCCCAAGGGTGTTCGTTTGTTAAATCTTCAGTATCGTTATACTCCCGTGAATAATAACCTCCGTGTTTGCCACGTACCTGACCCCATCTGTCATTTATAGCTATTTCATCTTTGTTAGGTGCATTATTATATAACCAGCTTAAAAAGTCTAAACTTTGTAAACGGTTATAATCTTCATCCCAATCGCCATCCGGATACAGAATTGATGGCTGATATTTCATCACCAGTTCCTTCATTTGAGGAACTATGTGATCTGATATCATTTTATCTTCAGGTATTTTATATTTCGAAACAATTGTCTCTGGCAGATAATAACCATTAAAGTTTCCAGGTCTTACTGTAGGGGTACTCTCCCATTCGATTAGCGAGAAATATAATCCCATTTTAAGCCCTTTGTTTCTAACCGCTTTGGTTAAATCCCCTACCAGATCTCTTTTAGGACCAACTTCAACCGAATTCCAATTCTTAGAATACGGACTGCTTGAAGGCCAAAGTGCAAATCCATCGTGGTGTTTGGAAGTTAAGATGATGTATTTTGCGCCAGCATCTTTAAAAAGAGTAGCCCATTTATCAGGATTCCAAAGTTCTGCTTTAAACAGTGGAGCGAACTGGCGGTATTCGAAATCTTTACCATAAACACGATCGTGGAAATCTCTGCTTGGACCCTTTTTTGACATCGCCAACACTTCATACCATTCTGCGTAGCAATCATAAACAGAACCTTCACGATTTATATAAATATATGATGGAACAGAGTAAACGCCCCAATGAATAAAAATTCCAAATTTAGCATCCTGAAACCATTGGGGAACAGGCCTGCTGTCGATTGATTCCCAGGATGGTGTATACTTTTTTTGGGCGAATGCTGAACCTGATAGTAAAAAAAGGGCAACAAGAAGACTTAACTTATACTTCATATTTCGTGGATTTGTTAATGCAGATTGGTTTATTTGAAATTTACGGGTGCAAAATAGTTTATTACTCCCACAAATTTAAATATCAAATTAGCAAAATATTAACGTTTTTTGTCAAATGGAAATATTAATCTTTCCGAAAATATCTAAACCCGGTAAACTTTTTTGAGCCGAATTTAATAAGATGAACTTAATTAGTGCTTACATTTGTTTAAAAACTCGCTTTATTCCTCGAAGAGCCGACACCAGACAGCGTTACACATCAAAGGATTTTTCTAATTATAAGTAGCCATTAATTAAACTATATTGTTAATTACAGATAAAAACTTCACTCATTAATGAAGCCTCAATTACTTAAAGTTGAACCTGGCCTGAATTATTCTTTTAGCATAAGACATGATACTGTTCCCTATTTTCATAACAGATGGCATTATCATCCGGAAATAGAACTACTTTATGTTGAAAAAGGCAGCGGAACACAGTTTGTAGGCGACAGTATTCAAAGATTTAGCGAGGGGGATGTTTTATTAATAGGTTCAAACTTACCGCATTACTGGCGATGCGATGAAAGTTATTTTCAAAATTCTCCAGACATTAAGGCTGAAGCAACTGTAGTTCACTTTTTGCCTACTTTTTGGTCTGAAAAGTTTTTAGACCTGCCGGAAAATAAGAAAATAAGGGAATTGTTTGATGTTGCGAAACGTGGGGTATCAATTGCCGAAAATGTTAGAAATCCTTTAATTAAAATATTAAAGCAGATGTTAAGTGCAAATGAAACAGAGCGCATCATTTTATTACTCCAAGCCTTAACATTAATTATAAGCTCGCAAAGCAACACTGTTCTCTCATCTGTAGGTTTTGAAAATGTTTTACAACAGGATGAAAAAGATACTATTAATAAGATCTACGCCTACTCCCTGGCCCACTTTAAAGAAAAGATTTTGTTAGAGGAAATTGCGGCGATAGCTCATATTAGCCCAAATTCTTTTTGCAGGTATTTTAAAACCCGTACCCGAAAAACCTACTCAAGATTTTTACAGGAACTTAGAATCGGTTATGTGTGCAAACAATTAATTGAAACCGATCTAACCTTAACTCAAGTTTGTTACAACAGTGGTTTTAATAACTTAACCAATTTTTACAAATGCTTTAAATCAATAACCAACAAAACTCCCTATGAATACAAAAAAGAATTTGAAAAATCATCTTAACTTGCCACCATTACACGCTTTCCAAGTAAACGACCATTTTTATCTTTAAACCCATTTATGAAACTAAAACTTTTAAGCAGACTAAGTAATTTGATTCTATGTACAACGTCATCATTATTTGCCCAGCCATTATTAGCTGAATTAAAATTTGCATCAATACACCCTACACCGGTAATTGGTAAGGGCTATAAAGGTGCAGAAGATATTAAGTTCGGGTTTGAAGGCGGTACCGCCGTCAAGGTAAAGGGAACCTATTATATCTTCACAACCGAAATTTTTGATGTGCCGAAAACCGCTGCCGTAAGATTAGGCAGGTGGGAAAGTAAAGACGGAATAAACTTCACCAAAAAAGGAATTATTGCTCAAACCAATTTCAACTGGGAGGATTATACAAGCCACGAAATGTCGCCGTGGTCTCCTAATGCAGTATATGATAGTGATAGAAAACGATGGAGTATATTTCATGTGGGATATAGCAGAAAGCCCAACTCTACCAACGTATTCAATATGTCAGGCAGGATCTTCAGACACGACGCTGTTATTAAAGGAAAGAAGGGAATTGCCGGACCGTTTAAAAAAGGCGATTGGTTAGATATTGATGATAAGCCCGAATGGTGGGAAGGACCTGGTAAGATTGTATGCTTTTACCCATACAAAGTAGGTAACGAATGGTGGGGCTTTTTTGGAGGAAACAGTGTTCCAGAGCACATAAATGCAAATGGAGTAGGAAACCCTAATGCAACAAACATTTTTTATGCCGGTTTAGCCAAAGCAGAATCAGGTATAACCAGCAAATGGGTTCGCCAGCCAAAATTAAACCCGGTGTTAATGAATCCTACATTTATTGAAAATTCAATTGTGACTAAGGTTGCTCCAAATCTTTATATCAATCTATATGACGGGGGTAAGATAAATAAGATTGCTTATGCATGTTCCAGCGATGGAATTAACTGGGGCAAGGAGCAGGTAATTACATTTGACACTTTGCCTTCCTGGGTTAAGTATACCAGAACTCCTTTAGGTTTAATTGATGAAGGTAATGGCCTTTATACAATTTATTTCACTTGTTTTGATGGAAATAATCCTGAAAATGTTGAACCATTATGGCATGCAGGTTTCGGAAACGTAGGGAAACTGCAGGTAAAATTGGTAGTGAAAAAATAATTTATCTAGTTAATATTTATTCATAAAAAAATGGGATGTTTTAACAAGCATCCCATTTTTTATGAATTTCTGGCTACTATTTTTGAGGCATTAATTTCAAAAGTTTCCCCGGTCCTTCGGTGATAATGTAGATATAACCATCAGGGCTTTGAGCAACATGTCTCATCCGGGCAATATTTTCGAAAAGTTTTTCTTCGCTGGCATATTTAGCACCATCAAGTTTAACCCGTTTTAAGAATCTAAATGATAAGTTGGCAATCAATAAATCACCTTTCCACTCCGGGTACTTGTCGCCGGTTACAATTGTCATCCCGCAAGGTGCCGGAGATGGAACCCAATACTTAACCGGATTTTGAATTCCCTCCATTTCCGTTTTATCAGAAATTGACTGACCGTTATAATTTATTCCATAGGTGACCACGGGCCAGCCGTAATTTTTTCCTTTCTCTATTAAGTTTAGTTCATCACCCCCTTTTGGACCATGCTCTACTGCCCATAACCTGTTTGTAGCTTTATCATAAATCATTCCTTGAGGATTTCTATGTCCATAAGTCCATATTGATGCTTTAGCATTTCCCTGGTTGACGAATGGGTTGTCGGATGGGATTCTGCCATCATCAAATAAGCGGTGAATTTTTCCATGATCGTTACTTAACTCCTGAACTCCTTTATTGGTTCCTCTCTCGCCCGCTGAAATGAACATATATCCCTCGTTATCAAAAGCTATTCTACAACCAAAATGTATTTCGGCAGGTAATGCCGGACCCGCCAAAAAGATATCCTTCTTTTCAACAAGCTCATTTCCTTTCAACTTAGCACGCATAATAGCTGTTACAGCACCACCAGTTACGGGTTTTGAGTAACTGATATAAAGCCATCCGTTTTCATTATATCTTGGATGAAGCTGAATATCAAGTAATCCCCCCTGCCCTTCGGCAAAAACTTTTGGCACTCCGCTTAATTTTTCGCCTGTGTACTTATCATTTTTGAAAATCAGGATTTCGCCGCCACGTTCAGTTACCAGTAATCTTCCATCAGGCAACCAGGTCATCCCCCAGGGATTGCTGAAGTCTGAATAAAGCGTTTGTACTTTTAATGAAGCAGTCTGATTGGTTGCAGAAATGCTATCAATACTGGCAGGTTTAGAATTGCAGGCGGTGATCGACAAGAAGGATATTAACAGAATACTGAAGGTGCTCATAATTTTCTAACAAAATTTATAAAGAATTGCTTTTAAAATGTTTAAGATTCGCATCCATGGCCCGGGTGTAATAGCCGATTTACTGCACGAGAGTGTCAATTAGGAGTGAAAACGACACGTCAGTATAGATATCACTTTATAAAACCTCTCGTTTTCATCCACTTTTCTACCAAATCCATCCACAATACACTACTGGTTTTATTTACCATGCCATAACCATGTCCGCCTTCTTCGTACAGATATTTCTCTACAGGGACATTATGTTCTAACAAGGCGTTCTCGAAAACGAGTGTATTTTCCACTTTAACTTCATCATTTTTGGCATGAACCAAAAAAGTGGGAGGCGTTTCGCGGGTTACCTGAAACTCGTTGGAATATCCTTTCAATTTTTCAGGCGTGGGATTTTCGCCCAACAATTGCCTTGCCGAACCGGCATGTGTTATTTTCGGCATAAAACTGATAACAGGATAAATCAACGCCATAAAATCAGGACGGAGGCTAATTTTTTTTGGATTATCTATATACGATTTTTGGAAATGAGTGCCTGCAGTAGATGCCAGGTGACCTCCTGCAGAGAATCCCATAATACCTATTTTATCTTTCTTAATTCCCCATTTCTTTCTATTCTCTCTCACTAATTGGATTGCCCGCTGTGCATCTTGAAGTGGCCCAATTTCTTTGTTAATCATACTATTGTCGCTTGGAATGCGATATTTTAATACAAAGGCAGCAACGCCCATTTCATTGAATCGCTTAGCCACATCGGTGCCTTCGTGTTTAGAGGCTGTTATCCAATAACCACCACCCGGACAAATTACTACAGCGGCACCCGTTGCTTTCTCTTTTTTGGGAAGGAAGACCGTTAGTGTGGGCCGGGTGATGTTGCTGATCGTTAAAATGCTGTCTTCCCTGTATTCCCACTTTTCGGTATCCGGCACCTCCTTCGAATTAGGTATAGGGCTATTGTAGAGGGGGAGGATAGTTTGGGCTGCTACCTTTTGAGAGCCTATAAAGAATACAATACTTGTTAGTAAAAGGGCAAAAACATGTTTCATAAAGGTTTATAATATCTTAGCACCAAAATAAGATTAAAAACTGGATATCTCCCCTAGCGAAATTAGTGTCGCTAATGGATGCCCCTATCATGAAATCGGGAACTTAAGAGGCAAACCAGATAACGCTTTTTAATAGTCAAGGTATAGGGTCTGTGTTTCCACTATAAAGACCAGAAAAGTGAACATCACCACTATACAATTTTAAATTTCGTGGTATTATGTATTCTCTCATAACCGAGTAATACAATAAGTACTATTTTACTATGATCTTTCCCCGTGTATATCCGAGCTTGCCGTTTAAATCAGTTCCCTCGATGATAATAGAATAATTACCCGGAGTATCAGCGGTGAAGAACTTAATATTAGCCAAGCCTTGCTTATTTGTAATCAGATCTGGTTCCCAGAAAATAGTTGAGCGTATATCTGTTCCATCAGCAGTACTCCCTGCGATATACTTTGGGCTGTAAAACTTTTTTGGTAAAGAAAAGGGCATCGGCCTGTATACGTAAGTACCAACCATTTTCTTTAAAAGTGGCCCCGAGCCGCTGCGAGTTGTAACCTCGATATAAGAATGAAAAGACGGATCCTCCATTGGTGGCAAATACCTCGCTGCGTAAGAGTAGGATTTAGACGTCATCACTTCTATACCTTTAATCTCCTCAGCAGAATAGTACTCTAAAAAGTGCTTAAAGTATTCGTGCAAAGGCATTTCACCATTCCAGTAAAACTCAGTGTTTATCCCGTCGATAATCAAGTGCATCTTCCTATCGCCGATAACATATAACCTACCACCTTTGGTCATTTGCAATCTGAAGCTTTTTATATTTTTTGACAGTAAATCGCCAAGGGTAGTACGGCCAGCTTTTTCAAGCTCCTCTCTGGTGATGGTAAAATCGGCTTCTCCGGGCCCGTTTAAATTTTTGGAGTCTTTAATTATCCTTTTTGATTTGATAACTACTTCTTTCAATACCGTTCCGGTGAGTTTTTCCCTGGCGTGCTTTAAAGACATTTTTTTATCTACTGTCCTTAAGCTCGAGGTATCGATATTAACATACCAGGGTTTTAGCCGCTGTACTGATGCAGTAAAAACAGGAGGAACAAACTCCTCCATTTCAATCCCGACATTAAAATTCTTACCATTTTTATTCTTTGCCTGAATAAAAAATTCTGCCGTATCTATTGGAAAAATCTGCTCAAAGTAAAAATCACCTCGTTCGTCTGTACGCGTTTCCCGAACAAAATATGGCTTTTGAGAAAGCAAGCTAACTCCCGATGACGAAATAGGCTTATTAAATGCATTTGTAACCTTACCCTTTATCAAAAACTGCGTTTCCGCCTGGTATTTTGGGTTCTTAACAGGCTTGAAAACCTCTGCAAATTCAAATCCAGTCCATCCCTGAGTTAAAAGCAGGTGGTCCAAATCCTGCCATACTCTGGCAGTTCTGGTATCTTGCATATAATATCCGGGGTTTTCAATCTCTCCTTTTAAGTCGGAGGTAAGAAGCATTTGATTGAGGATAGAAAAATCCGACAAACTATCTGTCTTTACCTGATTGTCATCCGTAACAGCAATTGAAAAGCTTCCCTGAACAGGATTACCATCTGTGTCAGACACCTTAAGTTGCAGTGAAACACTATCCCTTGTTGAGTAGAAAGCTTTTGTCTGCGTTGTACTGAGATTCAAGTTGTCTGCGCGTTCAATGAATACGATACGTTCGCTCAGGGCGATTTTATTCTGCCCGGTTAGCGTAAACCTGGCGATGCCCGTAGGAAACAAGCTATTGGCAATTTTAAATCTCGCAACCCCCTTTTGGATATTGAATGCACTTCCATAACAAGCAATACCTCTTGCCTGCCCTATCAGATAATAAATTCTGTTTGACCCTGCCATTTCTGGGCTTGCCCTCACTGTAACTTCACAGCTGTCGCTTTTGAAAGCATTGTCTACCCTTAGGGATATTCCGTTAATCTTCACAAGCGGCAAGGGGTAGTCTCTGTATTTTCCATTGGGAAGATTCACCCGGGCGAAATAGCTTTCTCCCGCTTTTGGGATGAAGTTGAACGAGCCCATTCCTTTATGCAATGACTTAAACGCAGTAATTTTCAGAGACTTGCTGTTATAAATTTCTCCGGAAACATCTGCTCCTCTTCCGTCTTCATTCACAGCTTTAAACGCTACGCGGACCGGCAGGCCAGCAACGAGATCGCCGCCTTCCGGCATAAATTGCAGATCCAAACGCTCCGGCCGATTAACGCTTAGTGGTATCACCAAGGTACGCTTCGGCGCGCTCTTCCGTCTATCTTGTATGAATAAATTCAAGGAAGTTGTTTCTGCTTTCTCAGGAAGGTCGACATTTAGATTCAGCAAACCATCTACATTGGTATCTTCATTGGTCCTCAACCATGTGTGTTTGCCATCTGCCAAACGAATCTGTAATTCCCGCAAGCCAACAGGAGTACGGTCAACCTGTTGGAGTTTCAGCCCCAGTTGAAGTGTGTTATTTCCATTGTTACTAAGAATACGGGTATTGTAACTTACCAACCAGTCGTTTACTTTTTCATCCCCTATATAAAAAGGCTTTTGAAACACATAAGTTTCCCCAAAATCACGCATCCAGTTTGTGTATGCTCTTAGTATATATGCACCTGGTGGCATTTCTAATTCACCTAATGTGACCTGTCCTGCCGATCTACCGCCGGACACTGGTGACATGATCCGTTTAATCACCATATTGCTGTCATTGGCGATTTCAACATACAGCACTCCACTTTTTTCAGATGGTTCTAAATAGGAAGCTTTGAATAGATAAGCTTTAAACCACAATGTATCACCCGCAGAATAAGATGGTTTATCTGTTTGCAGATATACCTTTTCTACAGCCTGTCGCTCGATAAACAAATTCAAAGACTCGATCATCAATTTCAGGGAGTCTCTGGTACTGTCTTGAGCCAGGGCATTACAAGGAAATGCAAATAGGAAAAGAGTAAATATTAGCCATGCCGGTAAACGTTTCTGGTAGGTGTTCATTCCGATGATAGTTAAAATTAAGTTTAATATAGTTCAGCATGTGCTATTATCTATGCACTTGCATTGGAACTATTAGGACAATTGAGGCATATATTTCAGATATTGTTGCAGAATTGGAGACAGGTTTAGACCTGTATCATCCCGAAGCTTTTGTATTCATGGATTTGCATTCCTTGTATTAAGCTGATATTCGAAAGGAAGAAGATCTCCAACTCTTTCCCGCGCCATATATCCCGTCCATGTAATGCCAGAGGGATCATAAAAGCCATTATCATTAATCAATGTGAGATCTTTATTCCTGGTTAGATAACTCTTCTGAAAAACGTTCTGGTTCTGGTAATGCACTTGTAATTTATCATTTATTTTAAGGCCTTTCCGAGAGTCAAGGCCTACTACAAGAATATCTGAATTCAATAATTCAGATACACTGTTGAAAACCCGGAACCCCTCTTTCCCTAAAGTATTATTGTATGCTGAACGGATAAAGTGCATCCTGGAACCCCGATACGCATCCTCTCGGTTTCTTCTTATTTTCTTTCTGGCTCTGCCCTTTATCAATGAATCATCTTCAAAATAATGATGCCCTTCATACGATGTTGAGTTGTCGGAAGTCAGGAATTTGTCCAGATAGTAACTTATCTTATAGCCCAGAGCAGGATTTCGTATCAAAATAGGTTTGTCACAGAAAGCCTCCAGTGCCCCGCTTTTCTTTTTATAGATAAATGTGATATCATTAATATTCTCGATTGTACATTTTAAGGCAGCGCGAGACGTGCCTAGAAATGATCTTTTGAACATATTTTCTTTTTCTTATCTC
>DASWMZ010000065.1:0-18498 GCA_036399495.1 Pedobacter sp. | reverse complement strand
TTATCCAAGGCTCCTGCACTAAAATCATCCTGAGCCTTTACCGCTTTTTGGTGCAGCATTTGAACGTATGCGCTTAGTGATGTAAGTGGCGTTTTAAGTTCGTGACTTACCATCCCGATAAAATCATTTTTCCTGATTTCGTCCAGCTTCTTCTCTGTAATCTCATGGAGCACCCCGGTAAAATATTCGTTTATTCCCTGGTCATCCTTATGAACAGTACCAATACCTCTTACCCAACGAACCTTTCCGTTATCGTTCCCTATTATAGGGTATTCTATGTCGTAACGTGTACCCTGAACAATTGCCGCCTCAACCAAATCAGTAACAACTTTACGATAGTCTGGATGGATCTGATTGGTGGCAGCTTCATAAGTTAATTCTTCATCAGGGCTAAATCCGAAAAACTGCTTGAGACGGGGTGATGATTGGAAGGTACGATCCACGACATGGATAGAAAATGAGCCCAATTCAGCTGCTTCAACGGCTATACGCAAACTTTCCTCAGCCCTTTCCAATTCCTTACGAGAGATCACCTGTTTAGTCACGTCAGTTGCTACAACCATAATGGTTTTAGCATTACTATCCTGCTCACATAAAGGCTGATAAATAAAATCAAAGTAAATGTCCTTCAAAAGTCCATCATGTTCAAGTAGTGCCTTTGTTTCATATCCGTAATGCGCCTCACCAGAAGTATAGACATCATCCAGTTGCTGTAGAAAGGGTTGACCATCTAGTTCGGGCAAAGCCGCTGCCAGGGTCTTTCCTATAATTGAATTTGATTTACCCCAGATCTTAAGAACTTTCTCGTTAGCGGATTCTATCATTAATTCGCGACCTCGCAGCACGGCTATGGCGACCGGAGCTTCATTAACAAGAAATTTAAATCTTGATTCACTGGCTGCGAGTGCTGTTATCGTCTCTTTAAGGTTTGCCTGGGCCTTGGTTAACTCCTGATTGTAGGCCGCCATCTCTTTGTTTACAGCCGCTAACTCCTCGGATGCTTTTTCAACTACTTTTCTGGCCGCTACCTTGTCTGTTACATCTATAGCGATGATAATAATCCCATCTACTTTTCCATTGATATCTTTGAGTGCTTCATAGACAAAATCAACATGGACAATTTCTTCTTTACCCTTCCTGATAAGCATGATCTCATGCTCAATAGCATGAAATGTTTCACCCGTCTCCATCACGCGATCAGTAATTGGAGAATACAAAGCGGCGGCCTCAGGAATCACTTCCCAATAAGGGGTATTTTTAAATTGATGACGTTCTTTTCCTACAAGCTCAAGAAATAAGTCGTTAATTTCTTCTACTATTAACGATTGGCCTCTAACAACGCACATCCCTACGGGAGCTTGTCGCACCATATTTCGTATGTTTTGCTGATAGATGCTAAGTCGTTCTATGGCTCGTACTTTCTCTGTGGTTTCAATACAGATAACCAGTACTCCTTGTACCTCGCCATTTTCATCTTTGATGGGACTATAGGAGAAGTCAAAGTAACAGTCTTCCATATAGCCGTTCCTGTGCAACGGTACCATGAAATTGGGAAAACTTACAGGTTTCCCATTCATTACTCCCTGAAACATCGGCTCTATGGTTTCCCATATTTCCGCATATGTTTCACTAGCGCTTATGCCTAATGCCCTGGGATGCTTTGTTTGACCAAGAATGGGTCGGAAAGCATCATTATACATCTGTATATATTGCTCACCCCAACACATTAGAACAGGAAACGGATTATTCAGCATCATGCTTACCGTCTGTTTCAAAGCTACTGGCCATGTTTCCGGAAATCCGAGAGCAGTTGACGACCAATCAAATGAACGTAGCATTTCTCCCATTTCTCCACCATCTTGTAAAAAAGGAAGACTTAAATTAAACTGGGTGTAGTATTCGTGCATTAGGTGGGATGAAACAATTAGGGGCGTAAACATAAGATCAACATATAAGTACTTCAAATGTTTCGGCCTCGTACTAGTACATGAATTTTGCTAAACTTTCATTGTAGTTAAATATAAACTTGGCAGCTAGCTGGCAGAAGCTAAACTATTGGTCATTGTTAAAAGCATTCCAGGAGTTAATGGCTTAGAAAAAAAACCTTTCACTGATAGGTATTGCTCAGAGCGTTGTTTGTCTCGTATATCCATTGAGGATGACAAGATAAAAATATCCACATTTTTGCTTAATAATGGACGCAAAACTTCAAATTGTTCTAAAAATTGCCATCCGTCCATAACAGGCATGTTGAGATCAAGCAATATGATGTCTGGCAAGCTGTCAATGTCTTTTAGATTTCCAGCAATTTGATCTAACGCTTGCTGTGCTTCTTCATAGGAAGATACAATATCAAAACTACTATGTCTTTTGACAATGATTTCTGCAAGTTTCAGATTGATGGGATAGTCGTCTATAATAAATATACTCTTACACATAATCTAAGGGTTAGATATATAGTATAACTAATTCAATGCCACGGATTATAAAGCATTTAAACCTTCTGTGACGAGTACAAATGTCGAGAGTGAGTGAATAGCACTAATTGTGCTCTGTTTAACCTACAGTTAATCTGATTAATAAATATGAAAATTGAGCGCCAATGCCTTCTTTCAGTGCATTTGCCGACGAACGGATCTGGTTCACTATCACAATTGTATTTATTAAGTTTTGAAACATAGTCAAACTTTAAATGATTCTCTCTATATATATCACATCAACAAGGCAACGAAGCCATAAGTGTTAGCTGGGGATAAGTGGTATTGACTTGTGTGATGTTTATAGGCTATACTTTGTCATCTCCATGAGGGTATTTTAACTTTTGGTAAAACGTATTATTTAGATGGTATCATTTGTTGTTAACAGGCTCTACATAGATTTCATTTTTTATCTTAAAGTTTTGATAAACTTGCGTTTAGGAGATCTTGCTGGTAATACTTTGCTTTCTAAGCATTGTATATTATTTAAACTGCTAAATAAATGAAGGAACATATTTCATCTAATTCCAATTTCCGGCAAAATAGTAGTGACTTGCCTGAATATGACGACAATTATCATCGCCGGGTTGCCGAACTATATGCAATGCTCGAAGGCATCAGTGATGCCGTTTACATTGGCAATGCTGAAGGGATAACTCTTGCGAATCAGGCGGCTTTGGACCAATTGGGTTTTACTAGCAGAGAAGAATTAAACCGAGGTATCGGCACATTAGCAGCCGAAATAAATACCAGAGATGCCAAAACCGGCGTGACAATCCCACCTGAAAAGCAGGCTTTTGCGCGTGCGCTTGGAGGTGAACGGGTAATACAAGATGTCATGGTACGGCATCGTCTCACAGGCGAAGAGTTAATAGTACGATGCGCTGCCTCACCTGTTATTCTCGATGGAAAAGTTATTGCCGCGGTAGCGATAAATACCGATGTGACGGAGCAGCGTAAGGCAGAGATTACCCTTAGAGAGAATCAGGAGAGACAGACGTTTCTTCTAACGCTTAGTGATGCGTTGCGGCCATTGTTAGATCCCGTAGCCATTCAGGAGAAAACAACCCAGCTGTTAGGGGAACATCTGAATGTGGACCGTACGTATTACGCCTGGACAGATGAGGCCAGACAAGTGGCAATCATTGAACGCGATTATATTCGCGATGGGTCTATGAGTTTGGCTGGTCAACATCGTCTTGCAGATTTTCTGTCGATCATGAATTCGATCGATTCGGGGAAAGTATTTATAGCCAACGATGTAATGGAGATGCCTGAAGTACAACCACAACTAGAAAATTATTTAGCTATTGGTTTAAGAGCACTTGTCTGTACACCACTTATTAAGGACGGGCACATGGTTGCTGCTATGGCCATAACCAATTCAACACCCAGACGCTGGACAAGGAATGAAATTTTGCTCCTGGAAGAGACGGCTGAACGCACATGGGCCGCAGTAGAGCGTGCCCGCGCTGAAATAGCCTTGCGTGATAGCGAATTGCAATTTCAAACCTTTGTAGCCACCAGTTCTGATGTGATCTACCGAATGAGCCCAGACTGGAAGGTAATGCAGGATCTGAAAAGTAAAGAGTTTCTTATGAAGACGGATCATCCTACTGATACCTGGCTGGAAGTTTATCTTCCTAAAGAAGAACAAGCCAGGGTGAAGGAAGCGATTAACGAAGCAATTCGGGAGAAAAAAATGTTCGAACTGGAGCATAGGGTTATTCAGGCGGACGGCTCAATTGGGTGGACCTTTTCACGCGCTGTGCCGCTATTAGATAAGCGAGGTAACATTAGAGAATGGTTGGGAGCTGCAAGCGATATTACATTTCGCAAAAGGGCGGAAGAGCAATTGATGCATTTCAACGCTCGTTTAGAACAAGAAGTTAATGAGAGAACGTCTCAGTTAAAGGAAAGCCGGGACCAATTGCAATCCATTTTTGATATCTCCCTGATGCAGATGACCGTTCTTAAAGCAGTAAGGAATGAAAACGGCCGGGTGATGGATATGGAGATTAAGATGATTAACAAGGAGCTCGAAAGAGTATTGGGTCGGACAGACCTTAAAGGGAAGTTCTGCGTACAGGAATTCCCCGAAATGAAACAATCTATACTTTTTGATCTGATTGTTAAAACCATCGAAAGTGGCGAGCCTCAACAAGCCGAATACTGTTACCCCTATGAAGGCTTCAACAAATGGTACTCCTGCATGTTCGTCAAGTTTGACGACGGAGTGGTATCAGTAAATATGGACATTTCAGCGCGTAAACAGGCTGAAGAGGAGCGGTTTAAGAATTACCTGCTGTTGCAGCAGTCAGAAGATCTGGCACTGCTTGGAAGCTGGGACTTCGACCTGCTAAATGGTGTTTTTACCTGGTCGGATGGGATGTACCGCCTGTTTAATCTGGAAAAAGGAACCGAAGTTACTCCAGATATATATCTTAGATATACAACTGAGGCAGGGCGCCCGGCCGCCGAACGTGTAGTCAAGCACCTGCGGGATGGCGATACAGACTTTGGGGAAACGCTGGAGTTGGATATTGCTGGGCAAATTAAAATAATGAATCTCAAAGCTGCCGTAGTAAGAAGTGAAAATGGTGAAAGAGTGAGAGTTCTAGGAGTAGATAAGGACGTTACTGCCTCCCGCATGGCAGATGAAAAAATCAGAAGAATGGAAGCTGAGCAGCAGCAGGAAATCTTCAGGGTCACCCTGGCTAGTCAGGAGGAAGAGCGCAGGCGCATATCCGAAAGCTTGCACAATGGTTTGGGGCAACTCCTCTATGCGATTAAAATCAGCATGACTCGTCTCACACCAGAAGAAGCTTTTAATAAATCAGAAGTATATATTAAAGCAAAGAAGTACACAGACGAATTATTAAAAGACGCTATTGCTGAAAGTAGGCGCATTTCGCACGAACTAATGCCTTCTGTGCTCGAGGATTTTGGACTTAAAGCTGCGATCAATGATGTCTGTTCGCAGTTAAGTATTGATGTTAAATTCCAATGTTCGGTTACCGGACTGACTCGCCGGCTGGATAAATATATGGAACTTGCTATTTTCCGCACTATGCAGGAACTAATGCTTAATGTGGTAAAGCATTCAGGGGCAACTGAAGCTACTGCAGAAGCATGTATTGATGCTGATAAGGTTCTGATTAAAGTGCAGGACAATGGCCGGGGAATGTTACCTGATAAGAGAAAGGCTGGTATTGGATTAGCATCCATCCGGAGTAAGGTTAAACTCCTTAATGGAGAGGTCAATATTGATACTGCCTCCGGTAAAGGTACAACCGTGAGTGTGCACATGCCTTTGTCATCCGCAGGCAGTTAAGAATACTGCTCAGGAAAGTATCGAACAATTTTGTGATAGGCGAAGTATTATAATGTATATGATTAAGCTCATACTGGTAGAGGATAACGAAATAGTACGTAAGGGCTTAATTGGCCTGTTGGAGGCTGAGGAAGACATGGAGATAATTGGTGAGGTTGCTGGTGGGCTTCAGGCCCTTGAGCTCCTTCGTGGTGGAGTTCAACCGGATATTGTGTTGACAGATCTTAATATGCCGGAGATGGATGGAATTGAACTGACGAGGCGAATCTCATCATCATCAGAGCTTTCTTTCGTCAAAGTGATCATTCTGACCATGCATGCCAAGCAGATTTTTGTAGATAAAGCTCTTGAGGTGGGGGCTAAAGGTTACTTACTTAAAAATGGTGAGTTTGAAGAGCTTTACGATGCCATTCGGCAAGTCTGCCAAAATCGCACTTATATTAGTGCAGGTATCACTTCATGAGAACAATGCTTGTGGTAAGCGAGTAGTCCTTCGCTTTCTACTACCACTTATTCAGAAAGAAGAGGGGGTGGTTGCTTGCTCTTAGTGAACACCGGTGCACCTTGGCAAACGGTCAGATACCTGCCTGCTCAACTGTTGATTGCACAACTTAATTATCGTGTGCCTAAATATAAATCAACAATAAAATTCGGAGGTACAAATATATTTAACAACAGGTAAAATCAAATCAGTTTGCTGCAGGACCTACTATCGGTGCCCTATATTATACAGCCCTGACGGTTGATTGTATCTTTAGAAAATAACGTATCTGTTCTAAGAATCATTTTGGGTTAGTTTGGAAAAAAGGAGGTCTTTCGAGACCACTTTTTTATTGAATCTGCCTATTAATTTTTAAAATCAAAGTGTCCAATTTTCTGAACAGTTTGTTTCCATTCTGCTAAGTCGAGAGTATATTTCTTTTTCAATATCCATTAATTATTCATAATTGACAGATGTGCGGCAATTGGCACAATCATTGAAATATCTGTTACAGAAACACACACCAGGATTGCCAAGATAATAACTGTTGGTACCTGTTCTATATAAACAATTAAAAATCCATAACCTTAGAGCACCAGTAATGGTGCTTTTTTTTGAAGGCTATTCAAAACTCTATAACAAATATTAATTGTTTATCAAGTTTCGAAACCTTTGATGAATTATCCAGATATTCTCTTACGCCAAATCAATCTCCTTTGCCAGATAAACATCCTGAACTGCATTCAGTAAAGCAATGCCTTCTTCTAACGGCCGTTGAAATGCCTTTCGCCCCAAAATAAAATCTTCTTTCTGTCGATTTTGTCAGCCAATACTCCTGCAAAAGGAGAAAACAAAATAATGCAACCACTCTTAAGGTGAGGGCAGAAGCCAGAATTACTGCCGCGTTTTCTTTTCCAAACTGATAAGAAAGTAGGGCAAGCCCAACCCACGTAAAAGTATCACCCAACAGGCTTACGGTTTGCGCAAGATAAAGTCTTGCAAACAGTCCGTTTTTTAAAGCGAGAAAGGGGGTGCGTAAAAGCCTTTAACTTATTTTGCATAAAGATTAAAGGGTAAATTTATATAGTTCAGCAATGGTCAAGTTATATTCCTTTTCCAATTCCAGTAACCGTTCATGTAGTGTATAGTACAAACTTAATTCATTCGAATAATCTATACTTGTTATCTGCCCTAATCGCAGCGCTTTCCCCAACATCGATATTGAGTTAAGGCTGTTAAGAATGCCTTGAGTTTCAGACAGTGCCTGTTTAACTGCTAAATGGCGGTCATAGACGCCCCTATTAAAATATCTATGTTCGATGCGATGTTCTTGCATCCGCAAAGAGCTATACTCTAAGGATTGGGTTTGTGCCCTAACCTTATTTCTGTTTTCCCAAAGCGGGATGCTAAGTCCTAAGTGAAATCCTTTATAGCTTTGCCCGAGGATACTTTGAGAATGATAGCCGGTTTCAATTTTAGGCAATGTAAGCGATCTCACCAACGATAACTGACGCTGGTTAACTTCGATGTCCTTTTCGTAGGATTTAACTATAGGGTCGTTCGCCTCTATCAAACTATCCAACATCTCGAAACCAGAGACGGGCTGAGAGACCGGATAAATAGTATCTGTTATTGAAATTTCAACCCCGCCATTTAGTTCAATAAGTCTGGTTCTTAGTTCTGCAACTCTTCCACGCTGCAAAATAAGGTCACTTCTCACGGTAGCTAACTGAATTTTTATCTTATTTAAATCAAGAACAGTAGCATCCTTTAAATTGAATTTTTTCTGAACGTCATTATATAGCTTCTCATTTATCGTTGCTCTGCGGTTTAATGCTTGCTGCTTTTTGTTCTGATAAACAAGCTCAATACAAACTTTTTTCGCTTCCAGAAGCACCTCCTGTTCCGCACTTCTTTGCTGAAATACATTCTGTTCGATTCGGGCATTTGCTACCTTCGAACGGTAGCCATAAGCTGTAGGAAAGTCGAGACGTTGAGTTACGCTAAAATCCCTTTGCACGCCTGCACCGGCTGGTGATCCATACAGGTGATCATATTCAACAAGAGGATTTTCAGGCGTTATCCCTGTTTTAGCCAACGTATTCTGTGATATCCAGTACTGCTTACCGGCCTGAATAGTTTTATTGTTTCTTCGGATGCTTTCCAGAACTACGTCAGCCTGCGACTGTGCCAGAGTTACAGCCGGTATCAAAATGATTATAGTTGATATTATTAAATTTTTCATGCTGTAACTTTCTTATACTTTACTAAATAATACACCGCTGGTACTACGAACAGGTTAAGAAGAGTGGAGCTTAATAAGCCTCCGAGGATAACTTTTGCCATCGGACTTTGTATTTCGTTTCCTGCCAAATCACCTGCAATAGCGAGGGGTATGAGTGCTAATCCCGCAGTAAGAGCCGTCATTAAAATTGGGCTCAGACGATCAATCGATCCCTGCACCACCGTATCATATAAATTATGTCCTTCAGCTTCTAATGTTTGATAATGTGAGACAAGGAGAATACCGTTCCGCGTAGCTATCCCAAAGAGGGTTATAAAACCTATTATCGCCGGAATACTAATAATACCCGAAGTGATCCAGATACTTAAAACACCTCCTATTAAGGCCAGGGGCAGATTTATGAGAATTATAGCAGCTAATGAAAGGTTTTTAAACTCCTGGTACAAAAGCAGGAATATGATTAGAAAAGATAAAAGCGAAGAAAGAAGCAAAGTTCGGGATGCTTCGGCTTCGGCTTCAAACTGGCCGCCGTATTCAATATGATATCCCTCGGGAAGCTTTATTTGCTTGTTTATTTTCTCGGTGATTTCATCTACAACACTGCGCTGATCTCTGCCTGAAACATTAGCCGACACCACAGCTTTCCGCTGAACGTTTTCCCTGTTTATAGTGTTAGGTCCTGATGCTGAAACTACATCGGCAACATAGCTTAATGGGATTTTATTTCCGTTCCCATCATCAATAAGGGTGTTTTTGATATTGGCGATACTTCCACGGTTTTCCTCGTTGAGCCGGACTACAAGGTCAAAGCTTCTGTCTCCTTCATATACGTCGCCTACCTTTTCGCCAGCTAGTCCCGCGTCTATGAACTCCGCAAACTGACCAATTGTGATACCGTATTTTGCCAGCATATCCCGCCGGGCTTTAATCTGGATCTGTGGTATTTCGACTTGCTGTTCAACGCTTAAATCTACCAGACCCGGAGTGCTTGCTATGGCTGTTTTGATATCATTTGAAAGTGTAAATAACTTTCCAAGGTCAGTACCAAACACCTTGATGGCAACGTTAGCTCTCGTACCCGATAGCATATGATCAATGCGGTGACCAATAGGTTGGCCTATAGTGATATTTGCCCCAGAGATTCCAGCCAGCTTTTCCCTCACATCTGCCATAAACTCTTCTCTGTCTCTTTCATCCAGAGTAAAGGGGGCGTCAATCTCAGACACGTTTACGCCCTGGGCGTGTTCATCCAATTCGGCTCTGCCGGTACGCCTTGTAGTAATTTTGATTTCGGGAACAGTCAATAAAGTTCGTTCTACTTGCTGACCTGTTTTATTGCTTTCCTGTAAAGAAATTCCGGGTAAGCTAACTGTAGAGATAACCAAAGATCCTTCGTTAAACTCGGGAAGAAAACTTCGGCCAAAGCCGGACATGACTACCATGGCTATTAAGAATAAACCAATAGCTGACCCTATAAGTGCCTTTTTATACTTTAAAGCATGAATTAGTCCTTTGTGGTAGGATGCATTTAATTTACGTACAAGCCAACTTTCCTTTTCAGCTTTTTGTAATTCTGATTCGTTCGTCAAAAGAAAGCTACATAATACCGGTGTGAGTGTGATTGCGACCACTAAAGACGCAAAAAGGGCCACAATAAAGGCAATTCCAAGCGGTGCAAGCAATCTTCCTTCTAATCCCGATAGGAAGAAGAGTGGTAGAAAAGCTGCGATAATGATGAACGTTGCATTAATTACAGAAGACCGTATTTCTGTTGAAGCAAGATAAATTACCTCAAGTACCGGGGTTCTGTCTTCGATAGCTTTTAGCGCATTTTGTTTAAGCCTTCGGTAAACGTTCTCTACGTCTATGATTGCGTCATCAACCAAATCGCCAATGGCAATCGCCATTCCTCCCAGACTCATAGTATTAATTGTAAGGCCGAGCCATTTTAATGTGAGGATACTTACTAAAAGGGAAATCGGGATTGCTATTAAGGAAATTGCAGTTGCCCTCCAGTTCATCAGGAATATGAACAGGATAATAACCACAAAGATAGAACCCTCTATTAAGGTTTTCTGAATGTTACTTATCGACGCATTTATAAAGTCAGCTTGACGGAAGATTTTGGTATTGATATCTACGTCGGCAGGCAGTGTCTTCTTTAAATCAAGAATTGCGGCATCTATTTTATCCGTCAGTTCAAGCGTATTTGTTCCGGGCTGCTTCATTACCGTTAGGATAACAGCAGGCTCTCCATTTAATGCTCCGTCCCCAATCTTAACAGCAGAACCAATCTTAACTTCGGCCACATCGCTGATCTTGATTGGCAAACCATTTGAGGATTTAATAACTGTATTACCCAGCTCTAATATGTTATTGGTGCGCCCAATCCCTCTGACGATATACTCATTTCCATATTCGCTCATAAAACCACCGGAAGCGTTGCTGTTTGCCCCTTCAGCAGTGTGTAAAAGTTCCTGGATGGAAACTTTATAAGCCATCATTTTTTGCGGCGAAGCCAGAATCTGGTATTGTTTATATTCTCCTCCAATTACCACAACCTGCGAAACGCCACCAGTAGCCAGAAGCCTGGGACGAATTGACCAGTCGGCAAGCGTTCTTAACTCCCTCACATCAGTTTCTTTTGAGGTAACGCTGATTAGCATAATTTCACCCATTATGGACGAGTTTGGCGCTAAAGCAGGAGCGGATGCATTTGCAGGTAATCTTTCTGAGGTAGTAGCCAGCTTCTCTGTTACTATTTGTCTCGCACGGTAAATGTCCGTTCCCCAGTTAAACTCCACCCATACAATTGAAATTCCCGCCGAAGATGAAGAGCGAACCCGGCGAACATTCGATCCGCCATTTAAAGCTGTTTCGATAGGAAAGGAAACAAGCTTTTCGACCTCTTCAGGTGCCATTCCATGGGCTTCAGTAAGAACCACCACTGTTGGAGCAGTCAAATCGGGAAATACATCTACCTCCATTCTGGTAGCCGTAAGCACGCCTGCAACAATTAATAAAGCAGAAGCAATCAATACTAAAAGCCTGTTACCGAGTGCGGATTTAATTATTTTATTTAGCATAATTCCCTCCTTAATGTTCGTGTCCGTGAGCAGGAACTGCACCAGACATAGTAGCAAGCTTTATTTGATTGGCACCTTTGGTTACAACCCGTTCACCTTCAGTTAGCCCTGTAAGTATCAAGGCGGTTTCGCCATCAGATGAGCCTAACGTAACTTCACGTTTCTGAAAGCTTTCACCTGCTGTTTGCACATAAACATAAAAAGTTCCCTGCTCTTCAATCAGACTGGTTTTCGGAACAGAAATAGCGTTGGCGATTGGTGAAGATTTCAAGAACACATCCGCAACTGAACCGGAAACCAAATTGCCCGGATTGTTGATCTCAAAAGTTACCGATACGTAAGGCGAGTTAGCGGCAGTCTGTCCTACGGATATTAATCTACCGTTCAAATCCCTAGTGTTAAACAATCGCTCTCCTGTGGCTGCAGTCAGAAAATTCGCTTCCTTAACTTGCCGTAATTGCGTAAAATACTGTTGAGACACATCGGCTTTTAAAAGCAGCTTTTGGTTTTTACCAACGATTGCCAGCGGTTGCCCCATTTCCACAAATGCACCTTCGGTAACCATAATGTTTTTTATATACCCACTGATAGGAGCCGTGATTCTTCTACCTGCGGCACTATAGTTTTTGCTTAAACTGCTTAATTGGCTTTGTGCGTTTTGATAGCGGAGCCTTGCTTCGCTAAACTCACTTCTGGTAATTAGCTGATCTTTGATCAGTTCGGTTGCTCGTCTGTAATCCTCCCTGGCTTTGGCTAATTCAGATCGTGCGGTTCTGATAGCAACATCAAGATTGTTATCTATCGCTCCGCCTCCTGAAATCGTAAACAAGGTTTGTCCCGCACCAACTCTTACGCCTATTGCGTTTTGGCTGCTGGCAAATTTCACCACTCCCGGAGTGCTGGCAACCAGACTCACTTCATCGCCTGTTGCCCCAATCAGTGTTCCGGAGGCTTTAATGCTTTGATAGTAGGTTCCACGGGTAATAGGTGTATTTGCAAACTCAACTTTCCAGGCTTGTTCCTTTAGATAGGATATTTCACCAACTGGAGCCTCTTCTTTCTGATTTGCTAAGGCGGTTTTAAGGTCAGGATAGATAATAACGTCGTTGATTACGATCTTATCCGTGTAATCCTTGGTCACGATATCAAAAACCAATTTCCCTTTGCCTGCTTTCACCGGAGATAGCGCCAGACGGAAAATACCGGGAGAACTTGCTCCGTTCACAGTATTCCGTAGTCCTTTTTTATTCACTATCAAGCTTACCGTGATTCTCCCTTCTGTTAAGGGTTTAAAGGTGTCGCCCAGTTTAGTCAAATGTGCAGCGAATTTACTTTCCGTCCCTACAACCAAGGGCTTAAACTCGACAAAAAGTTCAGTCTTGTCTGTATATAGGGTGTAGGCTAAAGATTCTAGTTCTTCGTCTGTAGATTTTGTATCTGTCTGATTCAACCTGCATCCTGAAATAGATATGCTCAGGAACAAGACCAGGAAAAGTTTATGTATCATAGCTTATTTATTAATGCCTGTGAGGTTTGCTTTCGTCATGCGAAGGAGGAGCAGCCTTAACAGCCGTGTCAATATTCCCGCTGTCGACTTTAAATTCTTCTTGTTTTGTAGAAGGTGTAGCTTCTGCATGGTCGTCATGCTTGCTTCCATCTTCATGCTCATGAGTCTTTTCGTTTTTAGCACTGTTTGAACATGCACTAAGTATACTGCATACTAGTGCAGCAGCAATTATTATCTTTTTCATATAATTAAAATTTGATGAGTTTAAAATACCGTAAAACGGTAAAAGGCTATGAAAATAGCGTAGAAGGTGGGCCTCTTAGGGCAAAGCTGGAACGATAACTACGGGATGTCAGATTACTCTTATCCGGCTTGTAATGGATGGTACTAATTTTTATTGGTACGCTAAGGGTAGTATTGATATACTCAGGAAGAAGATACCTCACCTTTAACAATTCGACCGAAACTGGTGTTTGCTTCATCACAAACTTCGTGATGCTTTCCTGGTGTAATGGATGGCTTATGGGATTATCTGAAGCCGGTTTTTCCTCACCCGCCTTTTTGTGATGATGATGGCCATGGTGATCATCATGATGTGATGATTCATGTTTAATAACAGAATGCTCTATGGAGCCGGATGTATTGTGATTGTGCGGAACAAAACTATGCCCCATCAGGATAAATCCTGAACAGTACAGCATAAATATGTAGAAGTTCCTCAAGGTCATTGCTCCAAATATAGTAATCGTAAATTTATTTATATGTTTTAAATAACGACTTGGAATGTCTTAAAACTAAATCCGCATTTTTGCATTATAAAATCACTTATGAAAAACAACCCACTAACAGCATTATCAAGAAGAACCTGGCTTAAGGCAAGCGCTTTAATTTTTGGAGCTGGTGTGATTGATATAAAATCAGCCGATGGATCATTTCTGGAAAAAGTGAAGAAAACACCTGCATTGACTTTGGAAGAAATAGCATCAATCGAGGCGGCAATCGGTAAGAAAGGAACGTATAAAGATGCAGAAGCCACTCATACCACACCGTTACCACGAAACGACCTCAAGGTAACTGTTAAAGGTGAAGCGGTGCCAATTTCGTTTGGCTTTGGCGGTTGGGTATCTATCAAAAGAACTATAAATGGTAAATCTGCTGTTTTGATGAGTGACGCAGTTTTATTGGAGGAAGAAGTAAATCCATTGATTTCCGCAGCTCATGCAAATGGCCTTGAAATCAGTGCTATTCACAATCACTTCTTTTATGAGTCTCCACGAATTTTCTATATGCACATTCATGGCATGGGAACTCCGCAAGAATTAGCAAAGAAATTTGCTGCCACGATTAGTGCAAGCAAGCTTTCACCAAAAAATCAACCACCCGCAGGAACACCACCTTCAACAACCGGGAAAGATATTTTTGACATGGCTCAGCTTAATGCAGTTGTGAAATATGCGGCGGTGGTCAACGGACCTACAATAAAATATACCATCGGAAGAGATGATTTAAAAATCACCGCTATGGGCGCCGAGATGACACCTTCAATAGGTTTAAATTCCTGGGCTTCTTTTACAGGGTCAATGGATAAAGCTTTTGCAGCAGGTGATATCGCGATGCTTGAACATGAAGTGAATCCGGTAATTAAATCCCTTCGGTCTAACGGAATTGAAGTGGTAGCGCTTCATCATCACATGATAGGAGATAATCCAAGAATGATTTTCTTGCATTATTTGGGAAGTGGATCTGCGTTACAATTAGCCAATAGTTTTAGAGCTGCGTTGAACGAGCTTGGAAAAAAAGGTCGGCATACAATGATGGAGCATTAAGTAATATAGATTTTAGTATCATTAATAAGTCTACCTAATTGTTTGTCTTGGCTGGATTTATCCAACGATAGTTAGATTGCCTATCTAATTCTTTTTAAAGCTACAGAATGTAAAGTTCTGCACTGTATTGAAAGGAGTTTGATGATTTGTATTAAGGCACTTTACTTTGATGAACTTGCCAAACCGCTCTACTAATTCGCTTTCCGAATATTGCTTAATTTCAATTCCACTGCACTTCTCCGGTCCATTTTCTGAAAAAGTACCCACTACTAAAATTCCATTTTCCTTTAAGCCATTTTCGATAACAGTTAAGTAAGTTGTAATCTCCTGCTCCTGAGTAATAAAATGGAAAACTGCTCTGTCGTGCCAAAAATCATAAGTTTCTGTAGGCTGAAACTGTGTTGCATCAGACACAACCCATTTAACTTCCTTTGCAAGAGAGCCTAGGCGCTCTTTTGCCCTCTCAATAGCATTTGCCGAAATATCCAGAACGGTAATGTCTTTAAACCCAAGCTTTAAAAGATGATCGACAAACAGACTGTCTCCGCCGCCGATGTCAATAATTTTTGCATCAAGAGACAAATTCGCTTCTGATAAAAACTTCAAGGAAGTTGTGGGAACTTCTTCATACCAGCTTACTTCCTGTAATGCCTTTGTAGTATACACTGATTCCCAATGTTCTTTTTGATCCATAAATAAAGGTATGGAGATTTTAAATATTTACTCAACGAATCTTTGACACCGTTGTATTCTTTTACCTTCTGGATAATATATATAGAGTGGCTTACAAAAGAAATTTTCATATTAAATTATTATATTGTAATATTGCGATTGATATGGGATTGACTAAAACAGAAATCTTTTCAGAAGAGCAAAATAAACTGGCGGTTTTGCTTAAAGCTATTGCCCATCCTGCACGTATCGCCATCCTGCAGGAAATAATCAATAGCAAGTCTTGTATATGTGGTGACTTGGTGAACGAACTTGGATTAGCTCAGGCAACTATCTCTCAGCATTTAAAAGAGCTCAAAAACGCTGGTTTAATCCAGGGAACCATTGAAGGAGTAAGTGTTTGTTACTGTATAAATCCTGAATCATGGAAGGAGTTGAAGAAAGCGCTTGGAGCATTCATGTCCTCTTACCAAGGAAATAGCACTTGCTGCTAAAAAAATTTGAATCAATGTATCGTTAAATTGCAATAAATAGATATACTATGAATATTACTGAAACACTAAAATGGAAGGAATTCAAGGAGCAACTGCTTGCAAATCCAGACCTGGATCTTCAATTTGAATTCGCCGAAGGGCAATGGGTTGACCAGTCTTACCATATAACCGAGATTAAACAAGCTCCAATCACTTCCGTAGACTGCGGAGGCGTTATGAATGCATGGACCGAAGTAATCATCCAACTTTGGGAACCCGGAGTAAACCAACAGGAAAGAGCTATGAAAGCCAGAAAAGCACTATCGATTATAGAGCTTGTTGAAAAGTCCTTGCCTTTAAACCCTATGGCTATTGTTAAAATTGAGTTTGGAAATTCCCAGTTCGATACACGGCAGATGTTGCCAGGTTCCATCACATCCAGCGGTGAAAACTTAATTGTGGACCTACGTCCTGATGCGGTTCAATGCAAGGCAATAAATAGAGGCGGAAGTTGCGGAACTAACGATTCCGGCGAAGAATGTTGTACACCGGCAGCGGAAAAACCCAAAGTTGAGTTGAAAAACCTGGTTACTTCCAATAGTTGTACTCCGGGTACAGGATGTTGTTAATTATTAAATCAAGATCTATATAAGGATGAAAAAAGTATTAGTTCTCTGTACAGGTAATAGTTGCAGAAGTCAAATTGCAGATGGGTATTTAAAACATTTCGCTGGGGATAAGGCTGCTGTTTATAGTGCAGGGATAGAAACCCATGGTGTAAATCCAAAAGCAATTAAAGTGATGGCCGAAGATCATATCGACATATCACGGAACACCTCAAACCATGTTGACGAGTACGCGGATATCGATTTTGATTATGTAATAACTGTATGCGACAACGCTAATGAAGCGTGTCCTTTCTTCCCGGGTAATGTTAAGCGTTTTCATCAAAACTTCCCCGACCCTGCTAAGGCAAAAGGTACCGAAGAAGAGATATTTCAAGAATTTGTCAGAGTTCGGGATATAATAAAAGTCTATTGTGCCGACTTTGTTAAGCAGCACCTTTCTTAATTTTATCAAAATATATGTCAGCAACAAATTGTGCTCCCGCCGCAGAAAGGAAGAAACTAGGTTTTCTTGATCGTAATTTGACCTGGTGGATTTTCCTTGCGATGATCATTGGAGTGGCCATCGGATATTTTATGCCTTCCTCGTCTGCCTTCATCAACTCATTTTCTGCCGGAACCACTAACATTCCCCTGGCTATTGGCTTAATCCTGATGATGTATCCGCCTTTAGCAAAGGTGAAATATGAGAATATGGGCGAAGTGTTTAAGGATACTAAAGTGTTAGGAGCATCTTTATTCCTAAACTGGATCATCGGACCCATTTTGATGTTTTTTCTGGCCATTTTCTTTTTGAGAGATTATCCTGAATACATGGTTGGATTAATCCTAATAGGTCTGGCCCGTTGTATCGCCATGGTGGTGGTTTGGAACGATTTGGCAGAAGGAAACAGAGAGTACGGCGCAGGCTTAATTGCTTTGAACAGTATATTTCAAGTATTACTATACAGCGTTTATGCTTATATTTTTATTACAGTATTGCCGCCATATTTTGGATTGGAATCATTGCAAATAGATATCACAATAGGCCAAATTGCAGAGAGTGTTGGAATTTATTTAGGGATACCCTTTGCCTTAGGAATAATTAGTCGCTATGCACTGATTAGAGTTAAGGGCGAAGAGTGGTTTCAGGAGAAATATGTTCCGTTTATCTCTCCAATAACTTTAATAGCCTTGTTATTTACTATCGTAATCATGTTCAGCTTAAAAGGTGAGCTGATCGTTCAAATACCAATGGATGTAGTAAGAATCGCTATTCCGCTGGTAATATATTTTGCAGTAATGTTCCTCGTTAGTTTTTTCGCAGGAAAATATTTCGGTGCAGATTATTCAAGAAGTACTGCAATTGCCTTTACAGCAACAGGAAATAATTTCGAGCTTGCCATAGCGGTAGCTATTGGAGTGTTCGGTATAAACTCAGGACAAGCGTTTGCAGGTGTAATCGGGCCCTTAGTGGAGGTTCCGGCGTTAATTGCCTTAGTGAACGTAGCCTTCTGGCTTAGGAAAAAATATTATGGAGTTCAACCCGACACTATCACTGTTAAATGAGAATAGCCTTATTTTCTGATATACATGCCAATTTGCCTGCTTTAAAAGGCTTTTTCAAGGATGTTGAACAAAGAAAAGTTGATGCATTATATTGTCTTGGGGATTTAGTGGGATACAATACCTGGCCTGATGAAGTGATCGCTGAGATTCGGAAAAGAGGCATCCCAACTATTGCAGGAAACCACGATTTAAAGGTTAAGAAGCTAAAGCAGGATGAGAACTT
>DASWMZ010000064.1:0-7864 GCA_036399495.1 Pedobacter sp. | reverse complement strand
CTGTTCGTCACCGGTATCTGTTAAATCACCCGCAATAATTAAAAGATCTGCTTCTTGCGACACCGTTTTAAAATACTCCGTCCATTTGCCCTTGTCGTTTTCTTTTACATGGATATCCCCAACAGCCGCAATTCTGGTAAGTACGTTTTCATTCTCCATACTACGTTGTCTTAATTGTGGAAACTTTGTAATTCCAGTCCTTAATATCCACCATATATTGGGTTTGATCAATCACCGGCCCGCGGCAAACTCGTTCTACTGCAGGTGGTAAATCGTACTGTTCGTTAGCCCTGCTAATTAATTCGTCAAACAGCCATTTGGGAATGATGTCGTGATAATCTGCAGGATAAACAAATTGGAAGTTTATAATTTGCGATAACAGCAAATGCCAATGCGGATCAAGTCGGAATAGAATGCGTTTCCAGTCGAGGTTTTTTCCGTATTTTAAAATCACATGGTTCAGATCAGCGCCATCATAACGCTCACGATTTTGAACGTAAATTTTGCACCAGATTAATTCTTCCGCAGGGATAAATTTCACAGGCATTCCAGCAAACTCGCCTTTGGTTGAATGTTCGTACCAGGAATCATCAACGGTGCAGATGTTGTTTACGGTATCGAATATTAAGTCTATAAAGTATTCCCCTTTAAATATTTTGGCCAGCCAGCGTACATCAGTAAGCTCGGTTCGGTAGCCTTTCTCGGCAAAAAATTTCATTATTTTGGAATACTCACTCGGCTTGCAAAAAACATCCAGATCTTTTGTATCCCGATAAATTCCGGTGTAATTAAACATCGCAAAGGCGCCGCCTAACATAAAGTTGGTGCCACATTCTTCTAATAATCCTAATGCTTCCTTGTAAAAGGCATGTGCTTCTCTTTTTTGTTCTTCCGTTACAATCATAGTTTTTCTCTGTCAAAAAGAGTATTAATAACTATAAATAAAAGGTTCTGTTTGAGTAGCAGAGGTCAAAAAACCCTTTATAGTGTTTTCTTATTACATAGTTTATATCTTAGATTTATGGATTTTGGAAAACTACCTGAAAATGAGTTAGCTGATTTAAACTTCACTTTATTGCCCGATACGGAGCTTACTAAACTAACTCTGAAAAATGCTGTTAAGCCCAAAGCACCTGAGCTTTACGTTGGCTGCGCTAAATGGGGCAGAAAGGAGTGGGTTGGATTAATTTATCCTCTTAAAACAAAGGAAGCTAAATTTCTGGACGAATATATTAAGCACTTTAATAGCATTGAGTTAAACGCTGTCTTTTATCAAATGCCTAAGGTTGATCAGATCAGGATATGGAAGGAGAAGGCCGCGGTTGAAGCCAAGGACTTTAAATTCTTTCCGAAGATTTCGCGAACAATCAGTCATATTCGTCGATTAAACAATGCTGAAGATGATACTTCGCGTTATCTGGAAAGTATCTCCGAATTTGGAGAATATCTGGGGCCATGTTTCCTTCAGCTGAGCGATAACTTTGGCCCTAAAAACTTTGAAGTCCTCAAGAAGTATCTTGAAAATTTGCCGGAAGATTTTGATTTGTTTGTCGAAGTTCGTCATCCTGAATGGTATAGCGATCCGGCGGCACGGAAAGACTATTTCGACCTCCTGCATCAAGTAAAGAAAGGATCAATAATTACCGATGCATCGGGACGTAGAGATTGTGTGCATATGGAGTTGTCTACACCTTATGCGTTTATCCGCTTTGTTGGTAACGGGCTTCATCCAACCGATTTTTCAAGAATTGATGAATGGGTTGAAAGACTGGGTGATTGGACGGAAAGAGGCCTGCAATCAATTTATTTCTTTCTGCATCAGCATGACGAAAAGGATACACCAATTCTGGCAGACTATACCATAAAAAAGTTGAATGAACGATTAGGAACAAAACTCGAACCGCCAACCTTCATTCCTAAGTCAGATTAACTTTTTTGAAGAACAACTTTTTGAATTTAAAGATTAAATCTACTAGTTTAGTAGATTATTAACGTTAATAATGTAAAACATATGAGCTTAAGATTAGGCGATACCGCACCAAATTTCAAGGCACAGACCTCAAAAGGCGAGATTGACTTTTATGAATATCTTGGAGATAGCTGGGCCATTCTATTTTCTCACCCAGCAGATTACACACCTGTTTGTACTACCGAATTGGGTCGTACAGCATCGTTAAACGCTGAGTTCGAGAAACGTAATGTTAAAGTGTTGGCATTAAGTGTTGATCCTGTCGATAGTCACCACGGTTGGATACAGGATATTAACGAGACGCAAGGCGTTGAAGTGAACTTTCCGATCATTGCTGATGAGGACCGAAAAGTTGCTGAACTCTACGATATGATACATCCTAATGCATCGGTAACTGCAACTGTCCGGTCATTATTTATTATCAGCCCGGAAAAACAGATAAAACTAATCATCTCTTATCCTGCCTCTACCGGACGAAACTTTGTAGAAATTCTACGCGTAATTGATTCCTTACAGTTAACTGCAAACTACAGTGTTGCAACTCCGGCCGATTGGAAGGAAGGTGAGGATGTAGTAGTTACTCCGGCCATCAAAACTGAAGATATACCAGCACGTTTTCCTAAAGGACATCGAATTGTGAAACCTTATTTAAGATTTACACCACAACCGAATAAGTAGATTATACTTATTCTATAAAAGCAGGCAAGAATTACTTGCCTGCTTTTTTTATGCGCTCATCGTTACATCAAAACAGGTTTTGGCTTTTTAAGTTATCCGTTTATGGAAATGAATGAAGTAACCGGAAAAATTAGAATTACTAACGGAGACATTACAAAGCTAGCAGTTGATGCTATCGTAAATGCTGCAAACACTTCTTTGCTGGGCGGTGGCGGTGTTGACGGTGCAATTCACCGGGCAGGCGGATCTCAGATTCTTGAAGAATGTAGAGAGATTGTGGCCAGACAAGGTGGCTGCCAGACTGGTGAGGCTGTTATTACGAGCGGTGGCAAGCTTCCGGCTAAGTATGTAATCCACACAGTTGGGCCGGTTTGGAATGGAGGGAGGAACAGTGAAACTGAAATGCTAAGCAACTGCTATCGTAACTCGCTCGAACTTGCTGTAAGGCACGGTATAAAGGGTATAGCGTTCCCAAATATCAGTACCGGCGTATATGGCTTCCCGAAACAAGAGGCGGCAACCATTGCCGTTAAAACTGTACAGGAATTTTTGACGACTATTGACCAGATTGACACGGTGCAGTTTGTTTGTTATGATCAGGAGAACTTTGACCTTTATAACCAGCTATTGTAGCTTAATCTGATAAACCACTAACTCCACCGGAAACGGCAAACTTCATCGCCGCACTTGCACTCATATTAAGAGGAGTAACGCGTTCAGATTTTACGATAACCATCTGTCCGGCAAAGGAGTAAGAGAATGGCAAGTAAACTGCTACTTCACCAGGAAGCTTAATTTTTTTAAGATTCTTGTGTGTTACAAAACCAACTTGTTTTAGTCCGGAATCGTTCAATTCTACCAACACGGGTTCGCTGAATTTTTTCTCATCACCCACAAAAGCTTCTGTAAAATCCTTGATTGAAGAATAGAAGAAACTCAATAGAGGTATGCGCTTAATCCAACGATTAAATCCTGCTTTAAAAGGATCGGTTATGAAATTGGTGACAATAATCCCTGCGATCAAAATGATTACCAGGACGGTAAGTATTCCAAGTCCGGGGATATAAAGCGGTTCACCTTTTGAATTCACGCCAAAGGCAACACTTAGGTTCAGTGCTTTATCAACTGAAGATATTATCCAGTAAATTAAAAAGATGGCGGCACCAAGCGGAACAACGACAAGAACGCCTTTGAAAAAGTAATTTAATAATACTCCCGCGAGTTTTTTCATTAGGCTGCAAAGGTAATTATAATGTGCAGATGCGACGTATGTGCAAATAAATTGATTAGGTGTTCATGAATGATTTATAGACAATACAATTATTCTTGCGCCATGCCCAGCAATAAATATTTCGCTGTTGCTGGATTCGTTGCCAGTGGTACATCATGTACATCACAAATTCGCAATAACATTTGTACATCAGGTTCATGCGGATGCTTTCCTAGAGCATCTCGAAAGAAAATGATTCCGGCTAATAGACCCTCTGCAGCCATCGATGCGATTTGAGCATCGCCACCTTTAGGACCGCTTAATTTCAACGTCACATTGAGCCCGGTACGCAGGATATGTGAACCGGTAGTACCCGTGGCAACAAGGTTGAAATTTTTTAAAATCTCTACATGATCTTTAACAAAGGCAACCATTTCGGCCTTCATTCCATCATGGGCGATGAGTGCAATTGTTTTATCAGGCATAATTATTTAAAGAAGATATAAGCCAACACGATCGCTGCAATTAAGCCAACTAAATCAGCAAATAACCCACAAGCGATTGCATACTTTGTTTTTTTAATATTTACAGAACCAAAATAAACCGCCAATATGTAAAAAGTTGTTTCTGTAGAACCTTGTATAATACAAGCGAGCCTTCCCTGGAAAGAGTCAGGTCCGTAAGTTTTCATTACATCGATCATTAAACCACGGGCGCCGCTTCCGCTTAGAGGTTTCATTAACCCCACAGGTAAAGCAGGCACAAATGAAGTATCCCAACCAGCCATTGCAACCACGGAAGCAATGCTGTTTACAATATAGTCCATGCCTCCGGTTGTTCTGAAAACACTAATAGCAACCAGGATTGCTATTAGAAAAGGAATAATCATTATTGAAGTTTGAAAACCTTCCTTAGCGCCATCAATGAAGGCCTCGTAAACATTTAATTTCTTAATCGCCGCGTGTACAATAAACAACAAAATAATTGAAAAGATAACGATCCCGCCAAGGGCACCTGTTACAGCCTGCATTTGAGCAGGAGGAAGTCCTCTTAGGCCAAAGAATAAAGCAGCCATGATAGCCAGGAATAATCCCAGAAATACCAGCACAGGCAGTTCAAACAGATTTATTTTTTGATAGATAGAAACCGCAATCATTCCGGAAAGAAAAGAAATGAAGGTTCCAATAAGCGACGGGATAAAGATATCAGCGGGATTGGCTGCACCATTGGCCATTCGAATAGCAATGACTGACGTAGGAATCAGAGTTAATCCAGCAGTGTTCAATACCAGAAACATAATTTGGGCATTAGTTGCGGTCTCCTTTTCGGGATTTAACTCCTGTAATTCCTGCATAGCTTTTAAGCCTAAAGGCGTTGCAGCGTTATCTAATCCAAGCATTGTTGCTGAGAAATTCATCATCACCGAACCGGCAGCCGGATGCCCTTTAGGAACTTCAGGAAAAAGCTTGCTGAAGAAAGGATTCACGGCTCTGGCAAAAAGACTTATTAAGCCCGCGCGTTCACCAATCTTCATAATGCCTAACCAAAAGGTCATGATCCCGATTAAGCCTAAAGAGATTTCTGCACCTGTTTTGGCACTGTCGAACATTCCGGTGGTGATGGCCGAGAAAATTGCCATATCACCAAAAAAGATGAGTTTAATCAGGGCAACAATAAAGGCGATAACAAAGAAGGCAATCCAGATGTAGTTTAATGCCATATGAGGGACGTTGATTTCCTGCGGATGAAATTATAATTTTTTATTTTCATATCCGATCTAATGATAAAATAGCTGTAAAACAAAAAAACCGGCTTCACGCCGGTTTGGGTTATTTCTTTTTTGATGTCTTCACCACAGGTTTGACTTCGTCCTTTGCAGGCATTTGCTTTTGCCGCATGTAATCTTCCATTCTTTGCTGAAATTTCGATTTCTTATCGGCAGTTGGTTTTTTCTTATTTTCCTGAATCTGAGAATGAATCTTGTCATCATCAACAAATTGCTTGATTAAAAATTGCTGTGCAAAAGTTAGCATGTTTGCCAGGAAATAATAATAATTCAACCCGGCAGGATAGCTGTTCAATACTCCGAAAAATATAATGGGAGTTATGTATCCGATGTATTTCATTTGCCCGGTAGCACCCGAAATTTGATTATTATAATAAGTGTAAATCAATGTAGATATCGTCATCAATAAACACATCAAACTAATATGGTCTATTCCGATGAGGGGAATACGAGGAAAGTTTATCATCGAATCATACGTCGATAAATCGCTCATCCATAGAAAAGTTTGGTGCCTTAGCTCAAAAAGGTTAGGAAAGAAGAAGAAGAACGCCATGATAATAGGCATTTGGAGTAGCATCGGTATGCAACCACCCAGAGGATTTACACCAGCTTTTTTATAAAGCTTCATGTATTCCTGCTGAAGCAGTGTAGGATTATCCTCACCAACTTTTGCTTTGATCTCATCCATCTCCGGCTTCAATACGCGCATTTTTGCCATAGACAAATAGGACTTATAAGTAAGTGGAGATAAAACCACTTTTAACAAGATGGTTAATGCAAGAATTATAAGTCCATAACTCCAGTTAAACTGTTCGAAAAAATTAAATACAGGGAGCACCACATAACGGTTGATCCATTTCAAAGGTCCCCAACCCAGATCTATCTGTTGCTCGATATCATATCCCTGAGCATTTAATGTGCTAAACTTGTTTGGACCGAAGTAAAACTCAAAAGGATAATTTGCAGTTGCCAGGTTGCTTTCAGGTAGTTGGATCACGGCGGAGTATGATTTTACAACACCCGGTTGGTTTGCTAGCTTAACAGAAAGCTTTGCCTTATCAACCCCATTCTTTGCAATCAATACATTTGAGAAAAAGTGCTGCTTAAATGAAACCCAGCGAATTTTCCCTTCTTCTCCAAGATCTATTTGTTCATCTTCACTTAGGCCAATTTTTTCAGGGTCATTATCACCCACTTTAAAATATGCGGCTGAATGTGTTTCACGCTCGATTTTTAAATCCTTCTCCTTCTGGGTTAAGGTTGCTGCCCAATTTAAATTAATGGGCTGCCCGGTTTGTATAATTGATTGTAAGCCTGTCGTAACAATGTTTAAGCCCACTTTATAGCTTTCGCCTTTAAGAGAGTAAACGTAATCTACAAATTGGGTAGGAGAGTAGCTTAAGCGCATAGTAACCGATCCGGAGTCCGATTTTGTAACATTTAAACTCTGCGCTGAGGGAGTGAAATACAAGTCGTTGGTACGAACCACAGAACCCGCAGCATTAAAGCTTAAACCGAAACTGCTCTGATTTTCGGTAAACATCATCAGCGGTTTTTGATCATAGGTCTTGTGTTCCTTCAATTCTACAGACTCAATTCGTCCACCTTTGGAACCGATGATAACTTTTAAATGCTCATTTTCAAGGGTAACCTTTTGATTTGATCCGGTGTGTGCCGAGCCGAAAGGACCTTTTAAAATAGTTGAATCAATTGTTGCTGCTTTGACCGGTGCAGACGATGATTGTTGGAGCGATTTATTAGCTGGCTTACCTGCTTTAGCAAGTTTTAAAGAATCCTGGTGGAGCTGTTCTGTTTTTAGTTCCTGTTTAGACGGGTTTATGAAGTACATTGAACCAGCCAGGATTATCAAGATTAAAAACAGTCCTGTAAAAGTATTTTTATCCATTATTATGTGATGTCCTTTCTAAAATTTATTTCTTTCTCGCCTGATTTAGCGAAGCGGCGACAAAGTTAACAAAAAGAGGATGCGGATTGGCAACAGTTGATTTTAATTCAGGGTGGAACTGTCCGGCTACAAAAAAGGGATGGTTTTTTAATTCGATGATCTCTACCAGGTTATTTTCCGGGTTAATACCCGATGCCAGCATGCCTGCCTTTTCGTAATCTTCCAGGTAGGTATTATTAAATTCGTAACGGTGACGGTGTCTTTCGGTGATAGTTGACTTGCCGTAAATACCTGCCGCCTTTGTTCCCTTTTTAA
>DASWMZ010000063.1:0-12333 GCA_036399495.1 Pedobacter sp. | reverse complement strand
ATCCTAATACTTATTTAATAGCGGCGGGCTGCAGTATGGGTGCTTATCATGCTGCAAACTTTGCTTTCAAATACCCCCAATGTATCAGCAAAATTGTAGCAATGAGCGGCCGCTATGATTTAACACAAAAGCTTAATCATTATAACGACTTACTCGAAGGTTATTGGGATGAAACGATCTATTTTAACATGCCTTCGCAGTATGTAAATAATATATCTGAAGAAGAGTTACTAAATGCCATCAGACGGCTCGAAATTGTATTAGCGGTGGGCCGCGAAGATCCTTTTTTTGAGAATAATGTTATGCTTAGTAAAACCTTAACGGAGAAAGGTATAAACAATCAGCTTTACATTTGGGATGGTGAAGCTCATAAAGCCAAGTACTGGCGTAAAATGGTAGATATTTATCTTTAGGTACTGCTTCAATTATTTTCTTTAATTACGAACACCTTTACTCTTTCGCTGTTATATAAAAGCTAGTCAGCATCAATAGATTAGCTATCAAACATCTAACTATGAAATATTTTGCTACCATTGAAATAGATAATTCTGTTAAACAAGTTGAAATTACTCCGGCACTTTATATGGAAGTTCCGCTTTGGGAAGTTACTATCGACGACAGGAATTATATCATCAAAAAATGTAAAAACGGATCTTACCTAAGCGTTGACAGCACTTTACCTCAGAGCATTCTTGATAAAATTGGCGATGTAATTGAGAGTTTACGTTTAAAGGATACAGGTTAATCGAGGTTGTAATTAAATCTTGTTTTAACTTCAGAACTACTTTCACCAAGATGAGAGGCTCTTTTATAAAGAATCTGCATAAAGCGTTTTTACTTAGCATATTACTTCTTAGTGCTATGGCTGTAATCTCGTTTATAGCCATCAGAGAATCAAATAGACGTGCAGAGTGGGTACATCATACCGAAGTAGTAATTGAGGAGCTGGAGTATCTGATTTCGCAAATGAAAGATGCCGAAACCGGCGTTAGAGGTTATATTATTACCGCTAATGAGGCCACACTGGAGCCGTACCATGGATCTTACAAACGCACAATTGATAGTTATAATAAGATAAAAACTTTAACACAAGACAATCCTCAACAGCAGAGAACGCTTCCTTCGTTAAGGGAATATATTGAGAAAAAACATCATATACTTCAATCGCATATACGCCGCAAAAATGCTAATGGTAATTTCAACATAACGGCAATAAACGAGGGTAAACGCTTAATGGATGAAGCGCGGGTAATTGTAAAAACAATGCAAAGCCGGGAAAGAAAACTCCTTGAAGAAAGGACCAGTGCCTGGCAAGCATTTGCCTCGTTAACACCGTTTCTCATTATTCTAATCTCTGTAATTGCTGCGGTCTCCAGCTATTACTTTTGCGATTCTCTGAAAAAGACTTATTATAAAAAAATCAGACTCAGCCAGCAGCTTCAAAGAAAAACGATTGAAACCGAAAAGCAAATTGCTATAATAGAAAGTGTAGCTGAAAAAATTGCTTCCGGGGACTATCAGATCCGGTTTGAAGAAAATGAGAGTGATGTACTCGGCCCTCTGGCAGTAAGTTTAAATAGAATGGCTCTGTCTTTGGAATATTCTTTTAATGAGATAAAAGCGTTAATGGTAAAGAAAGATGACTTTATAGGAATTGCAGCCCATGAGCTAAAAACGCCGTTGACGAGTATTAAAGCATATCTTCAATTTATTTCCCGGGTAAAATTGGAAAACAACGATGCCCATAAAATTTATCCGTTCATTTCAAAAGCCAATAATCAAGTAAATCGTCTGACTGATATTATTAAGGATCTTTTAGACGTATCGAGAATAAACGAGAATCAACTCGGCTTAAAGCTCGAACAATTCACTGTTCGTCAAGCTGTTCTTGAGGCATCAGAAGAATTATTTAATTCTGTAAAAACACACGAACTAATACTTGAAGGCGATCCTGATATTTTAATAGAGGCTGATAAGTTTAGGATTGAACAAGTTTTGATTAACCTGATTTCTAACGCTATCAAATACTCTCCGCAGGGAAATAAAGTCATCATGGAAATAAAACAGGAAGAAAATATGTTGAAGGTTTCTGTTACCGATTTTGGCATTGGCATCCCAAAAGACAATCTTCAATATGTATTTCACCGTTATTTCCGTGTAGAAGTTACATCACAGAACTATAGCGGAATGGGCTTAGGTTTATATATATCAAAAGGTATAATTGAGAGGCATAGGGGAAAGATGGGCGTGATAAGCAAAGAGGGCGAAGGTTCAACTTTTTGGTTCTTGATACCTATAAACCAAAGTGAGGGTAAAGTAGCTTAAAATCGTTACTGTCCGCTTTCACGGAAGTTATTTACCACCCCATCACATTTATCACTCTTTTGAACTCGTTATGCAATCCGGCGTTTATAGTAATATGTTCCTTTGTTACCGGATGTGTAAATGCAATCTCTGATGCATGAAGTAACATTGTCGTCATATCCCAAGTCTCTTTAAAAAGTTTGTTTTGCTTATTACAACCATGCGGTCGGTCGCCTATAATTGGATGATTGATATGCGCGAAATGTTTGCGAAGCTGGTGCATACGGCCGGTTTGAGGGGTAGCCTCCACTAGCGAATAACGGGATGTAGTATGGGCTCCAAAAGCTACATCTAATTCAGCTCTATTCAAAGTACGATATGCGGTAAAAGCTTCTTGTAGGGTACCATTTTCCTTTCTTAATGGATAATCTATATCCTCGGCATCGGGCGTGTGACCACGTACTATAGCCAAATATTTTTTTGAAACAAGGTTTTCTGCGAACAACTGATGCATTTGAACTTCAATTTCTTTGTTAAGGGCAAAAAGCAACACTCCGCCAGTTTTTCTATCCAATCGGTGTACCGGATTAACCCAGTGATCTATTTGGTCGCGAAGTAACTGCAACGCAAACTCTTCGGCATCCATTGCAATTTTAGACCGATGAACAAGCAATCCATGCGGCTTATTTATAGCAACTAAATGATCATCATGAAATAGAATTTCTAACATGAGCCAAAAGTGTGATTATTTTAAGAAAGGTTATGAGATTTTTAGGATACTTTGCCCTGCAGCTGTTCCCTTAAATTTTTAGGAAGTGTATTATAGACTAGATTATATGAGTGGTCGACTAGCGCCAAAAGCATAGTTTCGCTTAAGCGACCAGTTATATTTACCGAATTCCAGTGAACCTTGTTCATATGATACCCGGGAGTTATTTCATCAAACTCTTCCCTTAATATAACAGCCCGTTCAGGATCACATTTAAGATTAACTGATACAGGATTTTGAAGATTTGAAAGAAGAAACATCTTCCCTCCTACTTTAAACACCAATGTATCAATACCAAAAGGGAAAGATTCTGTTACCCCTTCTTTGTTAAGACAATACTCTCTAAGTGTTTCGATATCCATGGGAAAAGCCGGCACTTGTGCCGGCTTAGAATTTATGTTAACTGCTGGTTGACTTCGTCAGAATGAATTTCTCCTTTTGGATTTGATCCATAATTATTATCCCCCGGGTCACTATCTCGGCATAACAAAACTATTAACCAAATAGCTCCAATGATTGGGATCAGCGCTATCAGTGCATACCACCCGGTTTTGCCAATATCATGCAATCTCCTTACTAACACAGCTAATCCGGGAATTAATACTGCAAGATTATATAACAGATATATATAACCATACATCAAACTTTCGTCGCCTACTTTGAATGATAGACCAAGCATTGAATCCAAAACGGTGGCAACTATTAACGCTATAATATGGAACAAAGTGAACATCCAGTACTCTTGTCGCCGCGCACGGCCCGTAAATACGGCGTAATCTTTTAATACTTTTAAATACCAATTCATGATTTTGATTAGGTTAGGTTGTCTTACTCTTATGGCTTTGTAGTTTCGCCCCGTTTGTGGTATCTGGACTCCATTTTATAAACGAATATAAGAGTTTATTTTACAATCTTATTTTCACCTTAGCATGCTTGCTAAACAAAAAAACCTCCCGGATATCCGGAAGGCTTTATTGATTAATTACCCCTCAAACTAGTAGCTTAATCTATTTCTTGCTTTTTACGTTGACCCGGAGGCATACCGTGAGGATGCTTTCCCTTCCTGCCTTTTCCGTTATCATCATAATCACCATTTCTAGAATCGTTGGTATAAACTTTTACCCGATCAGTTCTCATCTCGTAATGACCGGGAATAGTACGTCTTCCTACGCCCAAAACACCCCTGGTCTGGTATTCGGGAATCCAAACTCTGCGTTCTATAACTTGCCAGCGATATTCGCCGCGCTCATCATTGTACACTCCAGGTTCGTATGTTCTATTTATTACTTCTTCGCGATTTTGCGCAGAAGCATTGCTAGCTATTAATGCTGCAAAAAGAGCTAACATGAATGTAAACTTCTTCATTGTGTGTGTTGATTGTTGATTCAAAACTAGTAGTGCAACATGAAGCCCAGATGAATTTTCAAAAAAAGTTCATTTAAAATTATCAAACATATCCCATCGATTTTGATTTACTATTTGGGCCAACCAGAAGTATCCAAAAATTTAACTGCTATATTTGAAAATGTCTAAATGTAATTTCTCCATAAATTTCCATGGATCTGCTGACGATCTTGTTTCGAAAGCACAAACAGCGATAACAAATTCAAGAGGAAAGTTTAACGGCGATAGTAGCTCAGGTGCTTTTATTATTTCTACTCCGGTGGGCGAAGTATCCGGAAGTTATGCTGTTGAAGGGCAGAATTTTTTAATCGATATTGAAGACAAACCATTCCTGGTAAGTTGCAGCAAGATTGAAAGCACGTTAACGGAATATCTTAGAGGTTCCTAAGGTATTATTCAGATGAGCTCTTAAGCAGACAACTGGCGGTGTACCCGATGCATTAAAGTCTCTTCGTCGAATGGCTTTAGTACCACATCATTGGCTCCAACGCCTACTATGGTATTGTAAATTTCAGATGATGAGCCAGACATGATAATAACGGGGATGTGACTGGTTTCCGGATTACTTTTTAGTAATTGACAAATAATTCGTCCATCAGACTCGCCTAAAAATATGTCTGTTAGGATGAGATCAGGTTGAAATTCAGACACTATATCAATTGCATCTACGCCGTTTGAAGAGGTTACTACCTCATATCCCTTGTAAGATAATAAGAGCTCAAGAGTATCTCTGACAATATCATCATCTTCTATCACTAATATTTTCTGCTCAATTCCCGCCATAACAATGTTGCGTACAACAACATTCGTTCAAAACTTATGCCATACTGGTGGTTAACTCCAATTTTTATCAGGTTTTAATTGCAGTTTCTTAGCTGCCTCAATAACATCCTGCAATTCTACAGGGTCACTAAAAGGATTTTCATCTAATTCGGTTACCCGATTTAATAGCTTTTGCCATTTCCGTAACTCGTCTATATAAGGTTGATGCGGAACACGTTTAAGAACTGAATTTTCTTCCACCAGATCATAAATCCCATTATTTAACCATTCACCGGTATGCCAGTCGGGCATATCAACTGCTGGGAAAAGACATACGCCATGAAGGTCAATCCCACTATTTACGGCGGCTAAGGATTCTTCCATCACATCCTTCAACCAAGCAGCCCTTCCTTCGCGCATTCCGCTGGTCTCACCAATAATCATAGGTCTTTTATAACGCTCCCATACAAAGTTCATTAGCTCGCAAAGAGGTTTAATTCTTGGATCATGAGGCTCCAGAGCAGCATGCGGCCCCTGATCTCTATATTCCATCTGTCCGAACGAGTAATTATTGGCCCCGATGATATCCAGTATTTCAGGCGAGCCGCCTAATTCGGGATTCATCTTACCTGAAATAATATCCCAGGCTACAAACGTATCAACATACGTTTCATGCTTAGCGGCTTCTTCCAGATCTGGCCTATCTAAAGGCGCAACCACCTGTACCAATGGGTCTATATGAACCATCCGGGCGGTAGACTCCACCTCTCGTATGGCTTTTACCCCGGCAATTGCAGCTTTGCACAAATTTACACGAAGTTTAAACCGGTCTTCTTTAGTGTTCTTATAAGGAGCTACCCAAGCCCACTCGCCGCCACAAAATGAAAAGAATGTGATCTCGTTGATCGGTGTGAAGTAATAAGGGCCGTTTAGTTTTGGAATAACATATTCTGCAACGGCTTTACAATAGTTTGCAAACCTTATGCAAAACTCTTCGGAGTATGGATCAAGGTCATCCGGGTAACCGTAATGGCAAAGATCCCATATGGGCAAAATTTGTGATTTGTTAAGTGCATCGATAATCGGATCAGCTAATGAAAAGTCATACATGCCATTATTATCAATAAGTGGCCAGGGCAACCCTTCTCGCGCAACAGCAATACCGAGTGAACGAAGAAGCTGATAATCTTCCATCATCTGACTGTCGTGCCCGGTTTCCTTTCCCAGATTTCGCCTCCCCTTATCTTTCCATAAAAAAGTGGAACACTCGAATCCTGAGATGAAAAACGTTGGAAAAATACCGGGTTTCTTGGCCATATTCAAATAATATCAAAAATGGCCTGAATGTTTCAATGCCCTCGCTGAATGAACCTTAAGAAAAAGAGTCTATTGAATTTGTACAGATCCGAAATTAGATTTGATTTCGATTGTAGAATTAGAGCCTTTACCAATCTGACCTTTGTAATTCTTCGTAAAGGTAGGCCCACGTTCGTTATCCGGAGTTTGACTGCTAATTTTGGTTCGATCTTGCGGAAATTGAAATCTTCCCATATGTACCGTTACATCAAAATCAAAATTAGCTGTTGATTTCACTCCCATAAAAACCGAGCCTTTATCAGTCGAGATACTCAAGTCTCTAACATCGCCATTCAATTCATCTATCCTTAAGCTGCCGTACCGATTGTCGAGCTTTCCTCCTTTACCCAGCTTACCAATTTTCGTTGATCCATATTTCACATCGGCATTTACCTGGCCGGCATTCGCGATATTAAGGCTGCCATAAGAAACATTTACACTTCCACCGGCCATACCTTCTATAGTAGCAGAACCATATTTCACTGCAATGGTGTTAACGGAATTTTGAAGATCGGCGGCCTGTAAGGATCCGTAACTGCATTTAATACTAACGGAACCGGTAAAATCGGGCAAGTTAATGTTTCCAAATTTGTTGGTGATGTCAACCGGATTTCGACTTGGCATATAAACCGTATAATCGACGGAAACACCGTTCCGTTGTTCTTCACTATTTCCACGAAGCGTTAAAGCCCACGCCTTTGACGTACTGCCAATATTGGTTTTAAAACTAATTACATCGCCGCTTTTACCTTCCTCTATTTCTACCCCATCAAGCAAACTTTGAGCTCTTTCTTCTCCCCTTTCATAGGCTTTAACCTCTATATCTACTTTGATCTCATTTTTATTCCACACTTTCACCACCACTTTTCCATACTGATTATTGATTGATAGTTTATCATTCGCATCAACAGAATAGGATTTAGAAATCCTTTTAATCTTTTCAGCTTTAGTATCCTGATTTTTTTCCTTTCGAAGGGTGGACTCCGAGTTAATTTCAATGTCGATTTCATCTATTTCCGGCAGATCTTCTAGTTCAGAGAAATCGAATTCAATGGATTCTAGTACCGCAAGCTTATTTTTTAAAACCCGATCCAGGTTCTTCAGACTGGCATTCACGTTACCTATAATCACATCCAACTGCTTTTCGTTAAGAAACTCGGGGATTACTATTTTCCTTTCATGTTTGGGCGGCTGTGGCGGCGCAGGTGTTTTCTGGGCATGCAACCCCAGGCTTATAAAAAGCAGCGAAGCTAAAACGAGTATTTTATATGCTTTTAGTTTCATGTTTATATTCTTTTTTTATTTGGTTTACACGATCAATAATTTTTAATTGCTCGTTCAGAATTTGTATCTGTATTTGTAAATTTCGGATCATTGCCTTTACCGTTTCTTCGCGGTTCGGGCTCGTCGACAGATTCTTTTTAAGCTTTAAATAGTTCTCCTCAATTACATTAATCTCAGTAGAAAACTCCTTATATAAAGCTGGGTCGTCTTTTTTAATCTGTTTCAGCTCGTCTTGCTTTTCCTGGATTACCGAAGCATAGTAATATTGCTGCTTCGCTAGCTGGGGATTAATCCGGCTAATATCGGCGACAGAAGTTTTTTGATATTGCCATAATATTAACCCTACAGTAAGAACTATAGCTATAGTTGCGGCTATCTTAACCCAACCAAAACTTAAGGTTCTAACTTGTTTTGAAGGTTCTGTTTTGGCTTGCTCATTAAGTCCAACTTCAATTCGGTTCCAGATAGTTTCGGGCACTTCAAACTCGTCAAATTGCTTCCTGTTGCTCTTAATAAAATTTTCTAGTTTCTCCTTCATCTCAATCTTTATCTTTTTAAAAGCTGCATTAATTTTTGTTTTGCCCGTGATAAATGGGTTCTTGATAAATTCTCACTGATCTTAAGTATGTGGGCAATTTCTTCATGATCATAACCTTCCAATAAAAAAAGTGACAGTACAATCCGATAGTTATCGGGTAATAATAAAATTGCCTTCTTCACCTGTTCTACCTTGTACTCAATTTCATCTTCATTGTAAGTATCATCGTCAGCCAGATCTTCTACTTTTTCATCATCAAGGCTTACTAATTCTACCCGTCGCTTTCTTAATTGGCTTATCGACTTGTTAACAATAATTTGTTTAATCCACCAGCCAAAAGTAGATTCGTTTCTAAAATCAGAAATGCGCAAAAAAGCATCTAAAAACGATTCCTGTAAAACATCTGCTGCCTCATCTTCATTAGCAAGAATTCTCATCGCAACGTTATACATGCCTTTTGAATAAAGACGATATAATTCGTACTGCGCTTTTCTGTTACCATTTCTGCATTCAACCACCAGGTTAGAATGCTGATCTTGCTGAAGGGCCTCCAATTTTATTAGCTTTCAATAATATAGTCGCACAGGGTTTTAGAATGTGTCACAGATAAAAAATTAAATTTATGAATTTGTCGAGGGAATGCCTAAGAAGTAATATCCGGGTAGATATTACTGATATACTTATAGGCTAGAAGAATGAATAAGAAAGTGGCTTAGTAGTTAGAGCTACTTTTCCTCACCAACGAACAATAGTAACACCCGCTCTTCAAAAAAGTGCCATTCGCTGTCTTTCTTCTGCCAGCTTTTAATCAGGATAGCATGCGATGCATCAAGATGTTGTTCGCAAATTTTTTCAGCTTCACTCCAGCTAATCGAGTCAGCGGCTTCTTTAGCTTCACCAAAATATTGGTACTCTTTTACACCGAGCACTTCACTCCACACTAATCCATCACCGGTTTTCTTGCCTTCTTGTATCGTTATTTTACCTTGGGTTTGCTGTATCATACATATGGAACAAGATGTTTGGGCGGATGTTTGCCAGCCAAAATCTAAAAAGAAACAAATAGGTATTTTCTTAAACATTCAACTTTCCTTCCTGTTAAAAATCAAAATCTGTTACCATGGAAAACAAATTAAAAATCAAAGAAATACCGTCTCTATTAAAACAAACATACAAAGAATGGATGGAGAGCGAGCCATTCGATTTAAGCGCGGTAGTTGCTTATTATTCTATCTTTTCCCTGCCTGCGCTACTAATCATTATTGTAACGATTGCAGGTATGGCATTTGGCCGCGATGCGGTACAAAATCAAATAACCGGACAAATTGGGGGAATGATAGGTGATGATTCTGCTAAGGATATACAGGTAATGATAGCAAATTCATACAAACAAGGTAACAGCACAATTGCACTTATTGCGGGGGTAGCTACTCTATTATTTGGTGCAACCGGGGTTTTTATGGCACTTCAAAAATCCCTAAATCGGGTTTGGAATGTGAAAGCTGATCCTAAAAAGTCAGGCATCAAAATGATGGTAAAAACCCGGGCTATTTCGTTTGGAATTATTATGGCTATTGGATTTCTTCTACTTATTTCTCTTGTGCTAACCAGCGGTCTTACCGCTGTGAGCGATTGGGTGGCTGCGCGTATGCCCGATTTTGTACTCTACGTTTTTTATGTAATCAACTTTTTTGTTACTCTGGCAATAATTACATTGCTGTTTGCTTTACTATTCAGGTTTTTACCAGATGTTAAGATTGAATGGCGCAGTGTATGGACGGGGGCGGCAATAACTGCATTACTTTTCGTGATAGGTAAGTATGCGCTTGCCTTTTATTTCGGCAAAGCTGAACCCGGATCAACTTATGGTGCGGCAGGTTCGATCATCTTGATTTTGCTTTGGGTTTCTTACTCCTGCCTGATTCTTTTCTTCGGAGCAGAGTTCACCCAAGTATATGCGAAAAGATATGGCCATAGCATAGAACCTAATAATAACGCCGTAAGTCTGGAAAGTAATAACACTGATCCGCGAAAAATTCAGTCGACACAAGGAGGGAATCTATCCAGTCAGGCTGGATAAGTTCTAAATACTATGATATCATTTAATCTCTGTTGGCTGCTTTAACACCTAGAAGGGAAATTATATTTTCTTGTTGGTATATTCTTTTAGGAATAGTCATTAATCCCCTAATTCATTTACCTTTATCCAATGCTAACTCTCGGAATCAAGTTATAACTTGATTAACCTTAGAAAGCTGGTACTGGATAATAGTAAGATTTATGAGGGTTTCATTTTTAATAATCTGGTTAACATTCTCATGCCGGATCTGTCTCTCTCAAACCAATGACACGATAGCAAAAATTAAAAAAGTTTATAGTCCGGCTATTTCACTTGAAAATCCAGTAGGCGGAGGCCACTTTGGGGAAGTAGCGGTTGGCTTTTCCTACCAAAATAAAACCATGATCTCCGATAAGGATGATGCAAGCGTGGCGGTTTATGTTGGCTTAGGTGATCCTGAAAAATTTATAGGTGGCGGAATAACAGTTAATATTTTTGGCCTCACTAATAACTATGGTGAGTTAGACAATATCATGGAAGGTGGCCTTGATTTCCATTTGAACAAGTTCCTTTTTGATAAAAAGCTACTTCTGGATGCAGGGGTTTACAATCCGGTTGTTTGGGGCGGTAATTCGTACATCACTTATCAAATGAGCTGGTACTTTTCTGGCAACTATTTTCTGCGACTTAAGCAAGGCAATAATTGGGGGGCATTTAGTTACCTCAGCTTTACCGGTGGTTTTGGTAATGGAAATTTCAGAACAGACGACACTTATACTGAATTTAAAAGTGGATCATTCGAGCCTTTTTTCAGTGTGGCATTACCCGTACTTAAAGGTGTGAATATTATTGCGGAGTGGAACGGATACGATGTTGCGGGCGGAATCTCGATCATCCCCTACCAAAAGATACCTTTAATGCTGGGCTGCGAATACACGGATCTAAATTATGGTGATCCTCGTATGGTAGCTTCTCTTTCTTATCCCTTAAATTTCCGGAAAGGTTCTAAGCAAGATCATTCTTCGGGTAACCGTCCACATAATATTAAATCAATACGTCCGATAAGAACCATATCGATCTTCAGATAAATTCTTAACCGTTAAACGTCGCATCTACCCCTATAATTGGCGGATTCGCCCCTGAATGATTTCTCACAATTATTTAGTTTTGTATTGATCAATCATCAAATATGAAATTTAAAAAGATTCAAAAATCAATTACAATCAGCTCTGCAAAGTCTGCCGTTTGGAATGTACTGCTTAAAGATAATTATACAAGAATATGGTATGCTGAATTTTGTGAAGGCACTCATGCCATAACTGATTGGGAAGAAGGTAGTAAAGCAATCTTTATGGATAACTCTAAACAGGGTATTGTTGGGAAGGTTATCGCTCACAAGTATGGAGAACTACTTACGCTTGAGTATGATGGAGTAGTTTCTAATGGTGTTGAAGATTATGAAAGTAACGGCGCACAAGCTGTTAAAGGAAGCGGTGAGAAATATGAGTTGACCGGAAAAGATGGCTCTTTAGTTTTAAATATCGAATGCGATATGGCTGATCAATATTTTGAAATGATGTCTTTAGCCTGGGATAACGCTTTGGAAAAGATTAAAATCTTATCAGAGAAAAATTAATTAAATTATAGAAAGTATTTGTACAATGAAGATGGTCAAAATTATTCTGCTAATAGTTGTTCTTATCGTGGCAATCCCTTTAATTATCGCTTTGTTCGTGGATAAAAATTATAGCGTTAGGCGCGAAATTGTAATTAATAAAGCACGACAAGAAGTTTTCAACTACCTCAAATTTCTCAAAAATCAGGAGAAATACAGCAAGTGGGTTATGATGGACCCAA
>DASWMZ010000062.1:0-10885 GCA_036399495.1 Pedobacter sp. | reverse complement strand
CAGCCAGTTCATCATTCCCTAATTGTCCTTTTAAATCTGAGAGCTGCGAGGGTGAGATAGCCCCTGCTTTATTCAAAATATCAGATCGTTCAATTTGCTTACGCGATAAATCCGCCTGTAACTTTGCCTGATTTAGCTGATCTTCGTTACTTAGAGTTTGAAAATAGGTGAACAACACGTTAAGAGTTAGATCATCTTTTGCCTGTTGCTGCTCCATCTTTTCTGCCTCATAAATTAAAGCGTTTTGTTTGATCAGGTTTTTGAGAATTAAGCCATTAAACAAAACGATACCGCTGTTTAAAGAATAATTAGCATAATTTACATTCTGATTTACGTAACTATTGGTAAATGGGTCGATACTTCTGCCCTGGTTAGCGCCATGATTAACATTCGCAGAAAGATCCGGAAGTAAATTAGACTTTGCCTGGTTCAGATTTACCCGTGCTGTTTGCACTTCCAAATCACTCCTTTTTACCAGTAAATTATTTGCAATTGCAATTTCGATACATTTCTGCAAGGTGTAAGTTGGTTGAGAAACTTGTTGGGCATGGACATAAAAACCGTACAACAACAGAAATTTGACTAGTAGCAAAAACTTCATGGCGTTTTAAGAATGTGTAATCTGGCCATCAAGAAGGTTGATTATGCTGCTGCCATATTCGGCGTTCTTCTCAGAATGTGTTACCTGGATAATTGTAACGCCTTCTTTATTCAATTCCGAAAATACTTGCATAATCTCTTCACCTTGTTTCGAGCTCAGATTTCCTGTTGGCTCATCAGCAAAAATTACCCTGGGGTTTGTGATTAGTGCCCTGGCAATTCCTACTAATTGTTGTTGGCCGCCAGAAAGCTGTGCGGGGAAGAGATCCTTTTTTCCGACCATCTGAAACCTGTCGAGCATATCTGCAACGCGGGCTTTACGGTCGGATGAAGGGACATTTAGGTAGAGTAGGGGCGTTTCAATGTTTTCATAAACGGTTAATTCATCTATAAGGTGGTAGGCCTGAAAAACAAATCCGATGTTGTTTTTCATGAGCAACGCACGTTGCTTTTCCTTCATTTGATGAATAGGTTCGCCATCAAAAAAGTATTCGCCTTCACTTGCCTGTTCCAGCGTTCCCAGAATGTGGAGCAATGTAGATTTGCCGCTTCCGGAGGGACCCATAATTGAAACAAATTCGCCTTCCTTTATTTTTAGATTGATGTCTTTCAGTATAAAGATGCGTTTGCTTCCCTTGTTTACCCAGTGAAAAATATGGTTTAATTCGATAATGTTCATTCTTGTTGAGTTCATTTAATAGTCAGCTAGTATACAAAGTAATGCCAAATAGGTAAAACCTTGTTAGATAGGATTTTGAGAAATATTGGCTTACTGTTATTGTTCGAAATCGAACGGTTGTGATACGTAAAGGTACAGTGGCTTACATCACAGGGAGATTATTATGAGAGCAATTGTTGAGCAGGAGAACCTTATTCCTTCTTCTTACCCAATATCAATCTTACCCCTTTATCATAGCTAAAGTATCCCGCAGTCCAGTTCAACAGCACAATTAGACGGTTTTTAAAACTGATGATTGAAATTAAGTGGATGAACATCCAGATCAACCAGGCTAAAAATCCCTGCGTTTTAAACTCGTTTTTGAACATTTTCAAATCCGCGACAGCGTGATTACGCCCTATTGTAGCCATGGACCCCTGGTCATTATAGCTAAATGCAGTTTTAGGCTCTTCTTTAATTTGACGGATAAGGTTTTTAGAAAGCAATTTCCCCTGCTGAATAGCCGGCTGGGCGACCATCGGGTGACCGTCCGGGTATTCAACAGTTGTCATGCACGCTACATCGCCAATAGCAAAAATGTTATCATACCCCTTAACCTGATTAAATTCATTTACCTCGATACGGTTTCCTTTTAAAATGCAATCTTCTTTTAATCCTTTAATCGGCGAGCCAACTACACCAGCAGTCCATATTAACGTTTGGGCTTTCAATTCTTCCCCGGAATCCAGCAAAACGGTTTTCCCGTCGTAAGATTTTACACGTCGGTTTAGCCACACTTTAACTCCATAACTTTCTAAAAATTCAAGCGATTTTTCCGAAGCTTCCACCGACATGCCTTTTAATAATTGATCCCCGCTTTGAATCAAATTAATATCCATCTGCTTAATGTTTAACTCTTTGTAATCCTTAGGAAAAACATGTTTTCTCAGCTCGCTTAATGCTCCTGCGAGTTCAACACCAGTTGGGCCGCCGCCCACAATCACAAAGTCCATTAATAGATTAAGCTGCTCTTCATCACCGGCTTGCAAAGCATTTTCAAGGTTGCAGAGAATGGTATTGCGGAGCATAACCGCATCGCTTATGCTTTTAAGTGCGATGGCATTTTTTTGCATCAGCTCGTTCCCGAAGAAGTTGGTTTCCGCTCCGGTCGCTATTACCAGGTAATCGTAATCAATAACGCCTATCGAAGTGGTTAATAATTGTTTATCAGGTTCAACAAACTGCACTTCAGATAATCTGAAATAAAAATTTTTCTGTTTTTCAAAAAATTTCCTGAACGGATAAGCGATAGATGCACCATTTAATCCGGAGGTTGCCACCTGATAAAGTAAAGGCTGAAATGTGTGATAGTTATTTTTATCAATCAGTATAACCTGTAAATCGGCTTTGGCCAGAGACCTTGCCAGTTTTATTCCTGCAAAGCCACCGCCAACTATTACTATTCTGGGTTTACCAATTTCCGGTATGCCACTTAATTTAGCCATTAATTATTATTTTTTCTTACAACACTAAGCGAAAGTAATTGTTCCGGTAGCAGTATTAGCTTTAAATGCCAAATATTTAATTTTAGTTTTTTTCTTGTATTTGATAAATTCCGAACTTTAATGTTAAAATTTATATGAGCATTCTCGTTTTATGATCGATCAGCAACCGGAGCCATTAGATTTAATTCCGAATCATATAAGTTTTCAAAGATTTAATTCTACAGGCATCTTAAATGTTGTTGGGATAGACCATGATGGGCGAATTGTGTATGCAAATCAGGCTGAGCTGGCTTATACTGAATATAGTGCTGAAGAATATATCGGGAAACTTGTTTCAGATTTCTATGAAAATGAACTTTATCCGGATGTGACTTTTTCAGGCGGAAGCCATAATAAAGAGCTGTATAATGTCGAATTTATATTAAACGCCAAAAGCGGAGCATTAAAGTATGCTTTAATCAGTTCAAAAGACATTACTGATGCGCAAGGCTTAACTTACAAGTACTTGTTTATTCGGGATATAACCCAATATAAAAAGAACGAAAATCTTTTATCCTACCTGAACACCGCTGCCGAAGTTTTGGCCGGAGCCCGCGATACGTCAGATGCATTCGAAAAAATTTCTAAGCTTATAGTTCCGAAGTTTGCCAACTGGTTTACTATAGATGTTTTAAAAGACGGCGAACTAGAACTTTTAACCCTTGCGCACGAAGACCCGGAGTATATTAAATCAGCGTTAGAATATCGAAAGAATTATCCAACCGACCTGAATGCCGATCATGGAACTGCGTTGGTTTTAAGAACCGGTGAGCCAAGTTTTGTGCCCGTAATCACAGCCGAGATGCTGGATGCCGGTATTCCGGATCGGGAACAACTCGAGATTATTAGCCGGCTGGGATTAAAATCAGTAATAACGGTAGCCATGTTTAATAAGGATGTAGTTACAGGTGTGGTTACATTTATTTCTACGATTGAGGGAAAAGCTTATGATGAAGCCGATTTAAGATTTGCACAAAACTTCGCCAACCATATTGGCCTGGCCCTCGAAAACGCACGCCTTAACGAAGAAATTATAGCGAAGCTTGAGCGTCGGAAAAAGATGGAGGCCGAGCTAAGAAAAACGCAAATGCAATTAAAGTCGGCACTATCATCTGGCCTTATTGGTACCTGGATTCGGGATCTGGATAAGCAGCTGATTTATGTTGATGAGAGCCTTTCGAATATTTTTGGTCTGGAGTATTCTATTGAAGGCCTGGATCCGGCGATTTTTTTAAACCGTATCCACCCGGACGATCGTGCTGCTTCTTCCGAAAAGCGGAAACATGCCTTAGAAACCGGCGAAGATTATGAAGCGGAATACCGGGTCTTAAACGATGATGGTGAAGTAAAATGGGTTTTTGCCCGGGGTAAAGTTGAGTTTGATGCTGAAGGGAATGCAACCACTTTCTCGGGTGTAGTAGGCGATATTACCCAGCGCAAAATGGCCGAACATGCCCTAAAGGAAAGTGAAGAGCGATTCAGACTCATGGCCGAAACCATGCCCCAAAAGATCTTTATAACCGATGCTGATGCCGGATTGGTTTATCTGAGTCCGCAATGGGAGGAGTTTACGGGCTATTCGATGGAGGAAATTAATAAGGTTACCCTTGCACACTTTATCCACCCGGAGGATCTTGAAGAAAATCTGAGACGATGGAATGAAGCAATTAAAACCGAAAGTAAATTTGAATATGAGCATCGTTTCAGAGCGAAAGATGGAAAGTATTATTGGCACTTAACACGGGCATTAGCTCTAAAAAATCAGACGGGAAAAAAATTATGGATTGGCTCAATTACCGACATTGATGACCAAAAGAATAATGAACATAAAAAAGATGAGTTCATTAGCATTGCGAGCCATGAACTTAAAACGCCTATTACCAGTTTAAGAGGCTATCTACAAATTCTTGGTAAAATAGCAGAAAAAGATGGCCATGCTTCAATTTCCGATTTAGTTAGCAGAACTCACAGACAGGCCCATAAATTGTCGACACTGATAAACGATTTGCTCGATGTATCGAAAATGCAGGCGGGCAAAATGAATTACAATTTTATTGAATTCAACTTCTCTGAAATTGTAGAGGATGCCATCACTGATGCACATAATAATTATCAATCCCATAAAATAACTGTAAAAGGGATATCAACAATCAGTGTGTTTGGTGATAAAAACAGGCTTGAGCAAGTGCTATCTAATTTATTAAGTAATGCAGCGAAATATTCGCCTGATGCGCAGGAAATTATTCTTAGCATCGCGCCATCCGATGATTATTTAACAGTATCAATACAGGATTTTGGGGTAGGTATACCTGAAGATAAAGCGCGGTTTATATTTAACCGGTTTTTTAGGGTTGAAGATACTTCTTACAAATTTGCAGGCCTGGGAATAGGGCTTTTTATCTCACAGGAAATAATCCAGCGGCATAAAGGGAAAATAGGTTTCAGCTCAACGGAGGGCGAAGGCTCAACGTTCACCTTTATTCTGCCTTTAAAACAATAGAGCAATAACCGCTTAAAGTATTAAGCAGCGTTTGTTTTATAAGTTTTATTGAGATAAACTTTAAGAGCTTTCGCTGAAGTAATTCCGGTTTGTTGTACAAGGCTTTTAAAAACTTCAGGGCGTAACCCGAATTGTTTTGACCAGCATTCTACTTCGTAGTATTCGTTTATATTTATTTTGTCTATATCCAGACTTCTAAATTGATCGGTGTTCATATATATTATATTTCCTATATAAACGAAAAACCGATAAATAAAGTTTTATAAAGCGTGTAAAAGGTAAATTTAGATCAATAATTTAATTAGAGCTTTATAATTTCTTAACATGGGAGAAAGCGAGAGCGAAAAACCTCTTAAAGCAGGTACTTAGCCGAAAGTAATCAGGAAGGTTTCTCATTTTATAGATACTTTTAGTAAAAGATATTTGTAGAATATTTTAACTTCAATTAAAAAACCACTTTGTGATAAACGTTCTTTTAGCTGAAGATCATAACATTGTTCGTAACGGTATTAGATCCTTACTTGATAAACAGCCTGATGTAAATTTGGTTGGCGAAGCGGTTGATGGCCTTGAGGTATTAAAATATGTGGATGATGGTGCTGAAGTTGATGTGGTACTTACAGACATTAACATGCCCCAATTAAATGGGCTGGCATTAATTAGGGAGCTTAAAAAAAGATCGCCCAAAATTAAAGTGCTAATTCTTACTATGCTTGATCACGAAAATTATGTAATGCAAGCGGTAAACAATGGCGCATTTGGATATTTATTGAAAAGGGTAAATGAAGAAGAATTGATGTTTGCCATCAGGCATGTTAATGCTGGCAACACATATGTTTGTTCAGAGATTACTGATAAACTATTAATTAGGCTATCAAACATTTCTTCTGAATCTATTAAAGAATTGAAAGTAACCGTAGACCTGTCGAAAAGAGAACTTGAAATACTTATACTTATTGCCGAAGGGTTTACAAATAATGAAATTGCAGAAAAACTTTTCACAAGCAGACGTACTGTTGAAGGACATCGGCAAAATTTATTAGAAAAAACTGGTGCCAGAAATACCGCCACACTTATCCGCTTTGCGGTTAAAAATGGGCTTGTAGAATGATAGGAGCTAGTTTAGTGTTTGCCAGGATTTGTAACCCAGGGTTTTGAGTTGGGTGTTTCCCTGCAACGTTTACAAAAATAAGCCTTACTTGAAATCAATAGAAATTCTCCCACTCGATGTCCGCACTTCCACAGGTATCCCACCGCCGTTCAAAGTTCCTTTTATTACATCATCTTCTTTTGTTCCGCTAAAATTATTTAGCGTATTCACTTTTATTTTGGAAGCTTGTAAATTCAAATCAAGCCCTAGTTTAGCAGGTAATTGCAGGTCTACGCTTCCGCTGGATGTTGCAAGCTTAATATATTTGCCTAAAGTAGTAGTCGCCACATCAATACTGCCGCCGCTGGTTGATGCATCGAGGCTGCATTTCATATCCACCAAATCTATCTGGCCGCCTGCAGTATGAGTACTAAATTCTCCGCTAATGTTTGTTGCATAAATGGAACCACCGCTGGTGCGTGATTCGATTTTACCGGACAGGTTCGTAAAATTTAAGGAACCACCTGAAGTAAAGAGCTTTATGTTTCCTTTACAGTTTGCTGCTTTAATGCTACCACCGCTGGTTTTAAGGTTGATGTCGTTGTCTGAATTCGTTACCCTGATGCTTCCTCCAGAGGTTTTACCCTCTATTTTGCCGCTTAACTTATCTAAATCCAGGCTTCCACCGCTTGTAGTAAAGTTCTGCTTTCCTTTAAGGTTAGAGAGATTAATACTTCCGCCGCTGGTAAGCAGGTCGGTAGAAACTGAGGAGTTGACAAAGAACTTGAAAGAAATATTTAAACTTCGTTTCCAATCCAGATGGCCGTTTTTTTGCTTTGCAGTTACGTTTAATTGATTGTTAGCAATTGAAATGCTTAAATCGTAATCCTCTTTCATCCTTTTCTGAATCTCTTCTTTAGAAAGTGAAAGGTTATTTTTTACGTTGTTTGCATGTACGTATACTTCCAGGCGACTTTCACCGGTACTAATACCGGTAACATCGATGCTGCCACCAGAAGTTTTCGCGGAGATTCTTTCGATAGTTTCCCCGGTCAATGACCTGGTCAGGAAAAGGTCTTTGGTGGTTTGTGCTGTAGAGACGAAACCGGAGGTGATAGAAACGAACAGGAGAAAGAATTTTTTCATGTATTTTTTTATCTCTTATAGTCATCGGATGAATAAGCGGGGGATCGGTGATTAATCCCATCGCCAATTTATCCGATGACTTACATGCTTCTATACTTAAATCCTATGCCAAATTCGTAACCCTCATATAATAAGATAATTGTGTTTAATTGTAATGTGTTACTGTTCATAATCGAACAGCATTTGCACGTTTGCGTTCACCCAACTAGTGGGGAGCATTATATAAACGGTCCAACGGAATGTCTACTGGCTTGCTCTCTCCCGGAAGTATATATTTCAATTTAATATCTGCACCACCTGTACTTTGAAAGTATTCCAGTTTAACCGGATAAAAGCCTTTTTTTAGCGGCATTAAAAAAGAGTGGGATGACTGAGAACCGTGAAAGCCATCATTGTCGATTATGAGCTTATCGCTGAAATAAAGTTTTGATCCATCGTCTGATGCGATACTGAGGACATAATAACCTTCCTTTTGTATTTCCAACATACCTTCCAACACAAGGCCGAAGTGGTTTTTGGAAGGTAGTTTGGTTAAATTAAAGTCCTTACCTGCAATGCCCGACTTTATAGGTTTTAAGGTTTTAAACTCCGGAAGAATTTTCCATGCTCCTTCATAATAAGTATAAGATAAGCCGCCCGAAATATACCCTTTTGGTTTGGCAACAGGGACCGGCGGCTTTTCCAGAACAAAATTCCCGGTTACCGTTTTTTCATATTTCCCTTCTGAAAAAGACTTTATAATGAGCTTCATGGGGCCGGTAAAACTATTTACTTTCTCAATTTTTGGTGATGCCGACGTAGGCTCAATGCCGTTGGTAGTATACCTGAATTCAGGGAAACTGGTATTGACCTGAATAGTATAAGGTTTGTTCTTTAATACAATGCCATTCATAGGATGGTGATCAATGTTTTTGCCTTGCAGGTTGTACCCATCGTATACAAATTTCAATCCCTCGTACATGGTTTTTAGATGTACTGAGCCATGGTGCTCATTTTCATAAATAACTGTTTTATGAGTAAGATTATTTAGAGGGGTTATTTCCAGAATAGAATCCATGGTGCTAATTCCCATCATTTTTATATTTTCCTTTGTGCTGGAGATAAACAAGTTTTGATCGGGTTGTGAAAAAGTTGTCAATTTTTCAATGGCCAGTTTATTCGTATACTGACTGTCATACCATAAAGAAGGCTCGGCAGCCAGGTAAGTAGAGAAAATAGTTGGATCCTTAAGCATGGTATAAATGGCGAAAAGCCCACCCAGCGAGTGTCCGTACAAAATGTTCTGACCATTTGTGGGATACGTTTTGTTTATGTAAGGGATTAATTCCTGCTTAAAGAAGGAAATAAATTTATCGGCACCGCCCGATTCGGGCATTCTTTTCATAACTGTAGGAGTAAAATCCCTGGTACGATCAACATTAATTACTCCGACCACAATAACCTCAGGAATAAAGCCCATACCTTTGGTGTACCGGTGAACTTGAGAGAAAATCTCAATATTGCCTTCGTCCAGTATATAAACCACATCGTATTTTTCTTTCAACCCGGGTTTATACTCAGGTGGGAGTATAACATTCAATAGCCGTTTTTCTTGTAAAACTTCGGAATAAATAGAATCGGGCTTACCCTGAGCTGTTGCAAAGTTTGCGAGGTTTAAAAGGAGAAGAAGCGTAATGAGGTGTTTCATGATTATGATTTAATTTGGTGCTAAGGCTTTTATTGGGGTTAGCAGCTTCAATACAAAGTAAATATGGATTTCAAATCGTTGAGGATTTTATAACCATACTCTTATGTATAAAGATTGCAATTTGACATTAAAGGTCAGGCTTGCAATCTTTTCCATTATATATTATCATCGAACCACATTGCACTTTTTCGATTTCATGTTTGCTACTGGAGCGCATTATACAACCGGTCAGATGGAATATCTATTGGCTCGTTCTTGCCTGGAACTATGTATTTGAATTGAAGGTCGGCGCCACCTGCTTTCTGAAAGTATTCCAGCCTAACAGGATAAAAACCTTTTTTTAGTGGTACTAAAAAAGAATGAGGCGACTCCGAACCGTGAAGACCATCGTGGTTGATGATGAGCTTATCTTTTAAATACAGTTTTGCGCCATCATCTGACGCGACTCCAAGGAGATAATATCCTTCTTCCTTTATTTCGAGCATGCCTTTTAAAAGAAGACCAAAATTATTTTTAGACGGCAGTTTAGTAAAATTAAACTCCTTGTCGGCAATGCCTGTTTTAATATGCTTCAGTGTATTAAAGTCAGGAAGATTATCCCACTCGCCTTCATAATAGGAATAAGATAAACCGCCAGATTTAAAGTTTTTAGGCAGGTCAACCGGAGCCGGAGGTTCTTCCAGAACAAAATTTCCGGTAGCAATCCTTTCTAATCTGCCTTTTTGAGAAAAAGATTTTATAGTAAGTTTCATGGGTCCGGAGAAGCTGCTTACTTTCTCAATTTTAGGCGATGCCGGAGTAGGCTTGGTGCCGTCAGTAGTATATCTCAGTTCCGAAAGATTGCTAACGGAGAAAATTGTAAATGGCTTGTCTTTTAAAACAATACCATTCATAGGGTGAAACTCGATGGGTTTACTTGCGGTTTGATATCCATCATAAACCAATTTCAATCCGTCATAGACGGTTTTGAATTGCACCGAACCATGCGTTTCGTTTTCGTGGGCCACCACCTTATACGTGAGATTTTTTGGCGCTTTAACCTTTAAGATGGAGTCCATCATACTAATCCCCATATCATCCATTCCATCACCTCGGCCAGAAATGTATAGCGTTTGTTCTGATTTTGAGAAGCTTGGGAGTTTTTTCTTTGCCATTTTATTCACCAGGTTTTTGTCGTACCATAAAGAAGGGTCGGCAGAGATGTAAGAAGAAAAAACATCGGGCTGTGAGAGCATGGCGTATACGGCAAATAAGCCGCCGAAGGAATGCCCATATAGAATATTCTGGCCAGTTACCGGATACGTTTTGTTGATATACGGAATAAGTTCTTGTTTGAAAAAGGAAATAAAGTTATCCGCACCGCCCGAGGTCGGGATATGTTTAAGTTCTGTAGGTGTAAAATCGTGGTTTCGATTCGTATTAATTACGGCAACGAGAATAAGGTCTGGTATATAACCGTTGGCTTTGACAAAGTGTTGAATCTGCGAGAAGAACTCCAGATTATTTTCACCGTCAAGAATATATACAACATCATATTTTTCATTAGAGCCGGGTTTGTAATCAGGGGGGAGCAAGATTTTTAACTGCCGTTTTTCGTTTAAGATTTTAGAAAAAATCGAATCAGGCTTGCCTTGTGCGGATGCAAAATGGACAAAATTTA
>DASWMZ010000061.1:0-26194 GCA_036399495.1 Pedobacter sp. | reverse complement strand
ATGAAGTTTGTATTCCGGGATGTTTACTAAAAGATAACTTGGCTCAAAACTCTTAGGAATCCATCTCCACCTTTCCATATTGATAATGATTTGACGAATACGATTTTGTACGGGTACATTTAAAAGTTTCACTGTAGCCGGACCAATATTTCCATCAGGCTTTTGGCCATGTAACTGCTGAAACCTTTTAACAGCTTCGACTAAGGTCGGGCTGTAAGTTGAACTATCAATTACAGCACCTTCAGTTTTTGGAAGTAAATCGGCAAGACGTTTATTTAATAAGGGCACTACAGTAGATTGTTGTCCGGGTTTAAGAACTGTGTTTGCAGGTATACTCGGCCAGCCGCCATTTTTCTGTATTTCTCGGTAACGGATTAGTGCTTTTTTTAAATTTGCGTATTCCGGGTGTAAAGATCCAAATTCAGCATAAGGATATTTACTTTTCCTTTCGCCCAGTAAGGTCATTAGGGCTTTATGTAATTTAATTTTATTGCTTTTAATATCCCACTCCACTCCCCTATTTTCCTTTGGTACAACCAAACCTCTGTAATAATCATCGGCAAAGTTAAAGTATGTGGCAGATAAGGCCAGATCGAGTTTTCTTTCCAGATCATTAAATTTGGCAGTATCTCGTTTAGAATTCTCAAGCTCTTTCAGTCGCTCCTCCAAATTAATTAACTGGTAGTCTTTTGGATCAAGACCTTCTTCGTATGATTTACTGATTACCGAAAACATTTTTTGAGCCTGAGGCACCAGCTCGTGGTTTTTGAACCAACCTAATTTAAACTTTCTCTCCCGGTAAAACTTTTTTGTCCAGCCTAAATATTCTTTAAACTCTGGTTGAGACTGAATATACTGAGTGATGTAGACACTATCTAAAACAGGCTGCTCGCCTAATGTTACTTTTTTTTTGCAGCTGGTAACAGATGCTGCGAGGATAATTAATGGAACTAGATAGATACACAATCTTAAATATCGACTTGGCTTGTAGCTCATGATGGGTTTATTATTTGTAATAGAAGCGTTAAAACGGGCAAAATGTTTCATTCGTAGTATCGATAGCAACCGTTACAATCGTATATGGTAAGTTCAGTTAATAAGTACTCATTGCTATTGCTACTTATTTTAAGTACAATCAAAATCAATGATTTAGGTGGCTTGTTTTCAAAACGAACATTCCTTTTTTGTAACCTTTTTCACCTTTCTTACGATTAAAAGTTAACAAACGCTATCTAAATAAACTCTCAAAATGAATATACTCGTTGCGGACGATGATCTTTTAATGCTGAAAACACTAGAATTCAGATTAAAAAAAGATGGACATACCGTTTATACCACCCGTGACGGCCGCGAGGCACTAATTCAAATTGAAAAAATTCAACCTGACTTAATTATTACAGATTTAATGATGCCCTTCACTTCAGGAATGGAGATTATTGGTCATGTAAGAAAGATGCCCGGCAAGAGAATCCCCGTGGTGATCTTATCGGCCATGGGCCAGGAAAACGTCGTACTTGAAGCTTTTCAATTAGGAGCTGATGATTATATAACTAAGCCCTTTAGTCCAAACGAACTTTCTATAAGAGTACGCAGATTTATGGTCTAATTTAATAGAATGTATGCTAACTGCTCAACATTTATTACTCGTTACCATCAGCCTTACGGTTCTAATGCTGGTGTTACTGGCTTATATGTGTATCTCACTTGTTAGACAAAATAAAAGTGATAAGAAAAAAACACGATGGCTGGCAAAGACTAATGTCCTTATTACTAAAGCAATTTTTTTTGAGGAGGATGAGCAAACACCTTTTTCAATTAATATAAACAGGCGTATCAAAGAACTTTTAACTAAGCCTTTATTTAGAAAACTGCTTATTGATGAATTAGTTGCCAGCAGCAATAATCTTGCTGGGGTCGCATCCGAAAATCTTTCGAAACTCTATACACAGCTAGGTCTTAGAAAAGATTGTGAAAGGAATCTTAGAAGTTCAAAATGGCATATCAAAGCAATGGCGATTAAGCAATTGGCAACGATGCATCTTGATGACTTTCCTTCTGAGTTATTCAATTTGACCACCCACAAAAATGAGTACATCCGGATGGAAGCTCAAACTAGTATCGTTAAATACCATGGTTTTGAAGGACTGGAATTTCTCAATCATATTAAATATCCAATTTCAGAATGGCACCAGTTAAATTTACTTAAAGAACTCTCTAATATCCCTTCCGGCGATTTCAAGGGAATAGAAAATTGGTTACAGTCCTCGAATGATACGGTGATTATTTTTGCATTAAAACTATCAGCCTCTTACCACCAGTTTCAATTGTATGATCAAATTGTAGAGTGCCTTAAACATGAAAATCAGAAAGTTCGTTTACAATGCATTAAATGTTTGAAAGAGATTTATGAGGATACGACTGCAGCACAATTAATAAAAATTTATAACAATGAGCCTAAAGCTCACCAGCTGGCAATTTTAAGTGCCCTAAAAGAAATTGCATCAACAGACAGCCTTTCATTTCTGAAAAGACAATTAAGCTCTGAAGACGACCAGATAAAGATTGCCGCTACAAGAGCCTTATTTAAATGCGGCCCTGAAGGAGAAGAAATAGTTTATCAACATCATAGTGCTGCCAGATATCCGCTGCTAGAAATTATACAACAGGTTAAAATGGAGTGCACATAATGGGCTGGCTAAGTGTAATACCCTACTTGTTTACTGTTTTTTTGTTATTGTATTCAATAACATTATTACTCTCATATATGGGTATTGGTCTGTTTTCGATTGTATCGGTAAGAGAATATCTTCAAAAAAACAGTTTTACTGATTACAGGATTCTTGCAACATCCCCTGAAGCTCCCTCGATGAGTATTCTTGCTCCTGCGTATAACGAAGGTGCCACTGTGGTTGAGAATGCCAAATCACTTCTATCAATACATTATAATAACCTGGAGGTAATTATTATTAATGACGGCAGTAAAGATGATTGTCTGCAAAAGCTTATCGATAGCTTTGATCTAAAAAAAATTGATTATTTCTATAATGAACAAATAGCAACTAAAAAAGTCCGTGGCGTTTATAAGAGCAGCAATCCGGTTTACCGAAAGCTGGTTGTAGTTGATAAAGAAAATGGTGGTAAAGCAGATGCCTTAAATGTTGGAATTAATATTTCTTCGAACGATTACATCGTATGTATTGACGTAGATTGTATTCTTGAGCAAGATGCACTCTTAAAACTTGCTAAACCATTCCTGGAAACTACACACGAACGGGTTATTGCAACCGGAGGCGTGGTAAGAATTGCAAACGGGTGCGTGATCGAAGACGGGCGATTGATTAAAATAAACCTGGCAGATGATTTTTTGCCCCGTGTACAAACACTCGAATACATCAGGGCTTTTTTGCTTGGCCGGATGGCCTGGAGTAAGATTAACGGTCTACTACTAATATCGGGTGCGTTTGGAGCTTTTGACAAAGAAATTGTAATCAATTGCGGAGGATACAATCACAAAACCGTTGGTGAGGACATGGAATTGGTTGTCAGGATGCGACGATATATGGAGGAGCAAAAAGTTCCTTACCGCGTAACCTTTATTCCCGATCCGCTTTGCTGGACAGAAGCACCGGCATCATATAAAATCCTTGGCAGACAGCGCAATCGCTGGACCCGCGGTACGATTGAAACTCTACTATTTCACAGAAAGATGTTTTTTAATCCCAAATATGGGTTGGTTGGAATGCTTAGCTATCCTTACTGGTTCTTCTTTGAATTTCTGGCTCCCATCATCGAGTTTCTGGGAATGATTGTATTTCTATTCTTTGCTCTTTTTGGGGAAACAGACTGGAAAAACTTCTTCTATCTTCTGGGCTTTATTTTAAGTTTCGGGTTTCTTTATTCGGTTTTTGCCATTTTGATGGAGGTTAAGACTTATAACCAGTATCGGGATCCCAAGGATATTTTTAAGTTGATTTTCACAGCTTTGCTGGAACCTTTTATATTTCACTCATTCGTGGTTTGGTCGGCAATAGAAGGGAATGTCGACTTTCTACAAAAGAAAAGTGCCTGGGGAGAAATGACAAGGCAGGGCTTTGCTACAAAGAATCTGGATGCTCCAACTACTGTTGCTGCTCCTGTTGTGGTAGCGGTAAAGGAAATTCCTAAGGTTGAAGAAGCGCCAAGGTCAGTTGTTCAAAAATGGCTTGAAGCTACCCAATCGTTTTCAGGTTTTTCGATAGCGTGGCTGGTAATTGCCTTGCTGTATGCCCTCTTCGAAATATTTTATGTAGGCTTTATGCAGGAGTATCCTGAAGAAGTTTCTAAAATGATTCCAGCTTCTTTTAGGAATGCGGCCCTATTTTGGTTAAAATACAATATCCTTTTTTACATCCCTTATATCGTAATATATCAACTCTCTAAGCGGGGAGCCAAGTATCTTTTCGCAGGCTTGGTAGTTATCTATTCAATTTTACAAGTTGCATTAGTAGAATATTTCTCTACGGCATTAAATCCTTTGGGATCAGAGCTATACAGTTACAGTCGGGAGGATATAAACCAAACGCTGGGCACATCAGGCGGAGTTAATATGCTATCCATATTTAACCTTATCAGTACTTTAATAGTCACTGTTAGTATAATTCTTCTATTCTCTAAAAAGATAAAAGTTCATAATTATTTGTCGCCATTTTTACCGTTTGCTTCCCTGGCGATATTAATTATCGGCACTTCTCAGTTTAGATTGCCACCCTTTAAATCAGATTTCGCTAATAACGTAACACTTAATAAATCCGACTTCTTTATTTCAGAGACTATAAAATATTTGTATCCCTCTGATTTATCGGATGAGGACAATAGCGAATTTTCAAATATCAGTCACATAAAACCGGTTTCATTTAATTATGTAGACGAAAAACAATTTCCGTTTCTAAGGGAGGATAAATCTCCGGATGTATTAACACCTTACTTCAATAAAGGTGAAAAGGCGCCAAACATTGTAATTTTGATGGTTGAAGGTTTAGGAAGGGCGTTTACAAACGAAGGTGCTTACCTGGGTAACTTTACACCATTTCTGGATTCGCTTTCTAACAAGAGTTTATATTGGAACAACTTTCTTAGTCAGGGAGGTAGAACTTTTGCGGTTTTGCCCAGCCTTCTCGGTTCTTTGCCTTTTGGCGATAATGGCTTCTTAAAGCAAAAGAACCTTCCAAAACATTTATCACTGCTCAACATTCTCAAAACCAACGGTTATAATACCTCTTTTTATTATGGCGGAGATTCGGAATTTGACAACATGAAATCGTTTCTGGAAGCCAACAACACTGATGCTATAAACGATGAGAAAACATTCCCATCAAACTATATTAAAATGCCCGCATCAAACGCTGGCTTTAGCTGGGGTTATGGCGATTCAGAACTCTTCAGAAGATATTTCGATCTTAATCAGGATCAGGAAAGGCCAAGGTTGGATGTTTTGTTAACAGTTTCTACGCATAGTCCGTTTATTTTAAACGACCAGAAAACGTACCTCAAGGCTTTTGAAAAGCGCATGAATGAACTTAAGTTTACTGAAGCTAAAAAGAAAAGTTACAGGTCTTTCGATACAAAGTACGCAAGTATTCTATATGCAGATAACTCCTTAAAAAACTTTTTTGACGAATATTCGAAACGTGCAGATTACAGCAATACGATATTCTTAATTACAGGAGATCACCGAATGCCAGAACTGCCAATGGTTTCGAAAATAGACCGATACCACGTTCCATTAATTATCTATTCGCCTTTATTGAAACGTACAGCCAAATTTGAGTCGGTTTCTTCGCATTATGATGTGGCTCCAAGTATTTTATCTTTTTTAAATAAAAGCTATCAAATCCAAAAGCCTTCTATGGCAACGTGGGTTGGCGACGGACTTGATACTGCCAGAAAATTCAGGAATGTTCATAGCTACCCGCTGATACAAACAAAGTCAACTATTATAGATTACGTGATGGGGAATTATCATTTAAATAATGATAACCTGTTTGCACTATCACCTAATATGGAAGAAACTCCTTTGGAAGAGAGAACTACTTTGAATCAGCTAAAATCCCAGTTCGTTAAATTTAAGAAGCGAAATAAGCAGTTTGCCCAGGGGGCTAAACTTATTCCGGATTCTTTATATCAAAAATATGGGAGTGCATTAGTTTCTAATACACCTCCATATATATTTTAATAAGTATTAACTCTTCTTCTTTGCTTTGAAGATGGCTTTGATGAAGCTCCAGGTCTTCCCTGCGGTTTTTTAGCTTGTCCGGCAGCAGCTCCCGAAAAGGTTTTTAACGTTAAATGATAAGGATGATCTTCAATCAAAGGAATGGATTGGGACGTTAACTTCTCAATATCTTTCAAAAACGGCTGTTCTTCAAATTCACAAAATGACCATGCTGTGCCACTCAACCCTGCCCTGCCCGTACGACCGATCCTGTGTACATAAGTTTCCGGCTGGTTTGGCAATTCGTAGTTAATTACCATTTTCAATTCATCAACATCAATGCCCCTAGCAGCAATATCTGTGGCAACTAAAACCCTTAAAGAACCACCCTTAAAACTACTTAAAGCTTTTTGGCGGGCATTTTGTGATTTATTTCCATGAATGGCTTCCGCCGAAATATTAGCACGGTTTAAAGATTTCACCAATTTATCAGCACCATGCTTTGTTCTGGTAAAAACCAAAACACTTGTTAAACTGCTGTCCTTCAAAAGATGAACCAGCAAAGCTGACTTATCTTTTTTATCAACTGTATAAATCCCTTGTGTTATCTTTTCTACGGTAGATGAGATCGGTGTAACTTCAACCTTTATCGGATTATTCAAAATGCTATGAGCAAGTTTCGAAATTTCAGGCGGCATTGTAGCCGAGAAAAACAGCGTTTGCCTTTTGTATGGAAGTTTAGCAATAATCTTTTTGACATCATTAATAAAACCCATGTCAAGCATCCTGTCGGCTTCGTCTAACACAAAGATTTGTATATGCTGCAAATCCACCACACGCTGATTCATTAAATCAAGTAATCGCCCGGGTGTTGCAACCAATATATCAATACCATTGCGCAACTGGTTTATCTGGTGATGTGCTGATACTCCACCAAATATTACTGCATGTTTTAATTGAGTATGCTTGCCATACGACGTAAAGCTCTCCCCTATCTGAATTGCAAGCTCTCTGGTTGGACTTAGAATTAATGATTTTAATCTTCTGGGAGCAGTGTGCTGGTTTGATTTGTCAGATAAAATCTGTAAAATAGGTAAAGCGAAAGCGGCAGTTTTACCTGTTCCTGTTTGCGCGCAACCTAAAAGATCTTTCTTGTTTAATACTACAGGAATCGATTGTTCCTGGATTGGAGTAGGATGTGTATATCCTTCGGTCTTAAGAGCTCTCAAAAGGGGCTCAATAAGATTTAAATTGTCAAATGTCAAATTATGTTATTTAAAATTAATAGTGTTTAACTACCAAATGTTTTGAATATACAAGGGGAGTTAATTTGTATATCTCCTCATTATGAAAATGAGTAATTAGAAGAGTAATCAACTAAAAGAGAATATTGATGCAAAAGTACGTTAAATAAACGAGCTATTCGGCATTTCTAATTTAATGTAGAATTAATTTTAATTTAATGCTTTGATTCCTGATTTTTTTTACAACATTTGTCCTGTTGTCTCCACGACAACGTTTTTCATAGGTAGATGTAGGGTCAGGCTTAATTGCTTGACCCTTTTTTTGTTAGGCTTTATTGGATTAGGAGAAACATTCCTAAAGCAGCAATAGCTGTATTTAAAATGTTAACTGCATTATTTCCTACTAAACCTCTTCGCTCCACACTTGCACCTAATACAGAATCAAAAAGATTTCCTATTGTTCCCGCAACAATGATAAACCAAAACTCTTTTTGCCAACCTGTAAAAATGATATACACTGTTGCAATTATAACCGAACCCAATAACCCAAAAACGCCTCCTTCCAAACTCACAACTCCATTTAACCCCTTTATGTCTCGCTTAAGCGTTAAGATATTATAATAGGTCTTGCCGTAAAGATTTCCCATTTCGGAGGACAAGGTATCTGATAAAGCCGACGAGTAGCTGGCTGCCAACATAAGTGTTAAAATCCGAGCCTCATTAGGAAGCTGCAAAGAGAGGAATCCTAAAAGGCCTGCGACACCTGTATTTGCCACAACTTGTCCGGCAGTACGCCTGCCATGATTTTCTTCCGCTAAGTGTAACTGTTGCTTTTTTTCAAATTTCCAGACTGTAGCTAAGGTTCCTAAAAGAAAAAAGGTGGTTAAAAGTGATATCCCTACAAATCCACATCCCGCATAGATAATAAAGGCAAGTATTCCCCCGGTGAAAGAAGCTCTAACATCCAATTTTTTAGTTTGGATGCTTAAAACCATTGCGATGATTATATAAATGGTTACAAGTATATGTTGCCACATAATACAAATTTACATTTTGCAGGCAAGACTGAATCGTTAAAGCTGCGTAAAAATTTAAAGAAATTTAACATGATTTGAGCCAAAGCGCTCTAAAGTCTAAAAATTCACAAAAAACTTCCAAAAATCCCTACATACTTTGTTAATTTTTATCTAAAATCAATCTATTTGATGTCGTTAGTAGCTTAATAGATTGATAATTATAAAATTTAACAAGCAAAAATTCATTTTAATCGCAAAATCGATAGATTAAATCATACTTTTATTAATATTTCACTAAAAGTTTGCATATTTATATGATTTATATCATACTTTAAGGTTACTTTATTTAAATTTGATCACAAAGAATTAATAATTGTATTATTTATCGGTAAACAATTAAAATTCAAATAAGAAACTTAAAGTTTTGAATATGCTAAATGAAAAACCTGTAATTGTTGTAGTCGGAAATGGAATGGTGGGCTACAAATTCTGCGAAAAGCTATTAGCTAAATCAAATCAGTATCAAATAATTATTTTTGGTGAAGAACCGCGGCCGGCTTACGATCGCGTTCACTTGAGTGAATACTTCAATGGCAAGTCGGCCGAAGATTTGTCTATGTCGCCCGAAGGCTGGTACGAAGAAAACGATATTCAACTCCATTTGAACGATCCGGTTTTGGAGATCAATAGAACTAACAAAACAATACATTCTCTTAAAGGAATACTTCAGGCATATGATTACCTCGTTTTAGCAACGGGGTCTTCGGCCTTTGTTCCAGACATCCCCGGAATAGAAAAAGAGGGCGTTTTTGTTTATCGTACCATAGAAGATTTGGAATTGATAGCAGGCTATGCGTCAAAGGCAAAAAATGGTGCGGTAATGGGTGGAGGTTTGCTGGGATTAGAAGCAGCAAAAGCTTTACTAGATCTGGGCATCAAAGAAACACATGTAATAGAATTCGCCCCCCGTTTAATGCCGAGGCAAATTGACCTGGCCGGAAGTAACATGCTTCAAATGAAGCTTAACGAACTCGGCCTGCACATACATCTTAATAAAAGCACTTTGAAAATTGCCGGTGAAGGTAAGATTGACGCATTAGAGTTTGCCGATGAAAGTTCTCTTGCCGTTGATATGCTGGTAATTTCTGCAGGAATTCGGCCGCGGGACGAAATCGCAAAACTTTGCGGTTTGGAGGTGGGAACAAGAGGTGGTATCGTGGTAAACGATTTTATGCAAACCAGCGATGAAAGTATTTTTGCCATAGGCGAATGTGCGCTGCACAGCGGAATGATCTACGGATTGGTTGCACCTGGTTACGATATGGCGGAAGTTGTTGTCGGGAAATTATTAAACGACAACAAGAGCTTTACTGGATTTGACATGAGCACCAAGCTTAAATTAATTGGTATCGACGTTGCTAGTTTTGGCGATCCGTTTATAAACGACCCTGATTGCAGAACGATTCATATAGAAGACACTAATAAAGGGATCTATAAAAGGATAAACATTAGTAATGATGGCAAAACGCTTCTTGGAGGGATTTTAATTGGCGATGCAGATGATTACAACATCCTTCTTCAAAATGTAAAAAACAAAATAGTACTTCCTGAAAACCCGGAAGACTTAATTCTTAGAGCCAGAGGCGGAGCCCCAACCGAAGGCGGGTCGGGGGTAATGAGTTTACCGGATGATGCGATGATTTGCTCATGCGAATCTGTAAGCAAGGGCGCCATTTGCGATGCAGTTAAACTGGATGGTATTACCTCGCTGGACGGAGTTAAGAAATGCACCAAAGCCGGAACTTGTTGCGGTGGCTGTGTGCCTTTGGTAAAGGACTTGATCAATGGCACAATGAAGGAAAGCGGACTCTACATCAAAAATGTACTCTGCGAGCACTTCGATTATTCCCGGCAGGAGATGATGGATTTAATCCGTATGAACAATGTACGCTCGTACGATGAGGCATTAGACCATTATGGGAAAGGCGATGGTTGTGAAACTTGCAAACCTGCCGTAGCCAGTATTCTTTCTGGTTTATGGAACGATTTAATTGTTAAGCAAGCACCAATCCAGGATAGTAACGACCGCTACCTTGCAAATATTCAAAAAGGCGGAACATATTCTGTAGTACCACGCATTCCGGGTGGTGAAATTACTCCCGATAAGTTAATTGTAATTGGACAGGTCGCTAAAAAATACAACTTATACACCAAAATAACAGGCGGACAACGGATTGATTTGTTCGGTGCCCATGTGAATGATCTGCCTAATATTTGGGAAGAGCTGATTGAGGCCGGATTTGAAAGCGGGCATGCTTATGGAAAATCTTTAAGAACTGTAAAAAGCTGCGTTGGAAGTACCTGGTGCCGTTTTGGGTTGCACGATAGTGTCTCATTTGCGATTGAAATTGAAGAACGATATAAAGGCATACGCTCTCCGCATAAGCTTAAAGGCGGGGTTAGCGGATGTATCCGCGAATGCGCAGAAGCACAAGCAAAAGACTTCGGAATTATTGCTACCGATAAAGGCTGGAACCTATACGTATGCGGAAATGGTGGCTCAAAACCCCAACATGCTTTATTGCTTGCCAGCGATATTGACAAAGAAACTTTGGTAAAATACCTCGACAGATTCCTGATGTTCTACATCAAAACTGCTGATCCGCTCGCTAGGACGGCCACCTGGTTAAATAAAATGGAAGGCGGTCTTAGTTATTTGAAGAATGTAATATTAAACGACAGTCTGGGCATTTGCGCTCAACTGGAAGAAGAGATGCAGGGATTGGTTGACAGCTTCCATTGCGAATGGAAAGAGGTTGTTCAAAATGAGGAACTGCGCAAACGATTTGTTCATTTCGTTAACGCCCCCGAAGATAAAGACCCATCAGTAAATTTCGACCCAATGCGCGAACAGGTTAAAGCAAAAGAGTGGTAATACCTCAAATGATAGCAATATGGATTCAGCAATAGATACTTTAAAATGGATTTTGGCTTGCACCACTTCGGATGTACCCGAGAACGGTGGTGCCTGTATTAAACACGGCGACGAACAAATTGCACTATTTAATTTTACTCGTCGTAATGAGTGGTACGCCACACAAAATCTTTGTCCCCATAAACAGCAGATGGCTTTAGCCAGAGGTATGATTGGTAGTAGCGGCGAAGAATGCGAACCTAAAGTTGCCTGTCCATTTCACAAGAAAACATTTTCGTTAATCTCAGGCGAATGCCTGAGCGGAGAAGAATACGAGATTAGAACATATCCGGTTAGAATTATCGATAATAAAGTCTATATCGGGATAAAGGGAACGGTTTAGTTGAACTGTTGTTGTTAATAAAGGGCCCGGTAGCAATACCGGGTTTTTTTGTGGGTTTTTAATCGTCCATGAGGCGCAACAAACCTAACTAAGTGGATTCAAATCCTGCATTATAGCATCGGGATTACAAATCCCGACGAGCATGAAAAAGAAACAAACCGCTGTTATTATATTATCAAATATAGAACCTAATATCTACACAAGTTTTGATATAGCCTTATTTACTCGAACTGTTATGGAAAACAGATGCCTTACTCGCATGCTCTAACATATAAATTATCTATGTACCATCTCTTTCCTGCTACTAATACATGCATGCCAGTGTAACGTCCTAGAGCTTGTTAAAATTCGTAAATGAGGGTGGAGTTCGTAAGACTACTATAGCACTCCAAAATCATTCATCCATTTTTTTATCATCCCCACCCTTACCTTTAAGTATTGAGAGTTGAAAAAAATGCTTGACCAGTCGTCAAAATTTTCAAAGGTGAAACGGAGATAAAATAAAAAATAACCAAAACCAAGGTAGCGGATTGACTTAAGCTCTTCGTCTGTTAAAGCTCTTACCTTGCGGTAACCTTCCACAAATTCATAGAATGAACGATCTGCTTCTTCCCGAGTTGTTCTATTAAAATATATTTCGAAAAAGTAATGCATGTAGAACGACAAAACGTCGTTTGCCAGATAGCCTTTACCAGCAAAATCAAAGTCAAAAAAAGTAATATTGCCATTGTCATCGAGATGGAAGTTTTTTGGCATAAAGTCGTAATGGCAATAACCATAACTAAACTTTTCAAGATCGAATTGCTGTAGTTTTTCAACCACAATTTCAGCAGTAACCCTTAACCAGTTATATTCTCCTTCAAGCCCCTTGAAGGCAGGTTTCAGTATCGTAAGAGGCTCTATAATAGTGCTGTTAATTGAATATTCTTTCCTTGAAAAGCTAAGCTCAAGGCTCGATGTGATATTATGAATCAAAGCCATCTCTCTACCAACCGTTTCCAGTTGTTGGCCAGTCATCGGAGAAAATACCGAGCCAGGCGCATAAGAAAATAGCACTCCATATCTCGTCCCTTCCGCAGCATCGAATGCCTGAATAAAATCGCCCCTTCTATCCTTTATCGGATAAGAAACTTTTGCACCACGTTCTTTAGCTTAATAAGTAATTCAACCTCCCCTTTTATTTCTTCCAACTTTCTATGTGCATCCCGATATATCTTAAAAATGTACTTAAAAGATTCGTTTTCTAAAATATAGGTATCACTTACATTTCGAAGCAATAAACGACAGTGCATACCCTCGAGATTATAAACCTCATGTAGTTTGATGTTTAATGCGACGGATGATAATGTGGAATATTGTGCAGGGAAAATTTCCATCCCCAAACATAGCTATTTAATACTTCTTCGCTCCCTGCCTCGCAGTTTGACATGTTCCGCAGTCCATCGATCTAAGAGATAAAAAAAGATTTCCAATCCCATATCAACTATACTTCAACGCGGCCGTCAAATGTATAATATGATTCGCAATCTCATACAGCGGCAAAATCCTTTCCGCGGCATTCAACAATATTGCTTCTTTAGGCATACCGAAAACCACACAAGAGCTTTCATCCTGGGCAATCGTTTTCCCACCTGCCTGCCGTATCTCGAGTAAGCCTTTTGCACCATCATCACCCATTCCTGTTAAGAGAATGCCGATTGTATTTTTTCCGGCATACAATGCCGCCGATCTGAATAAAACATCTACTGCGGGGCGGTGTCGGTTAACCATCTGGCCATCATTTACTTCGGTATAATAGCGTGTTCCTTTTTTCCTAAGTATTAAATGGTGATTACCTTTGGCAATTAAAGCCCGGCCGGGTTGCACCAAATCGCCATCTTCAGCTTCCTTAACTTCGATTTTACAAATTTCATTTAGCCTGTCGGCGAATGAACGGGTAAACGTTTCGGGCATATGCTGAACGATAACAATCCCGGGAACGGTAACCGGAAGATTTTCTAAAAACATTTTTATAGCCTGAGTGCCCCCGGTGGACGCGCCAACCGTGATGATTTTTTCGGATGTCGGAATTAAATGTCTGGGCAATACATAAGGCAGAACCACATCTGTAGACAGTTTTGGATGAACAACCGGAGCTTCAACTAGCGAACGTTTTTTAATTTTTGCACCCGATGCAGCTTTAACTATATCACAAATTCGAATTCTTGATTCATTTGTTATCTCCGAGTCAAACATATCTTTTGAAAGAACTTGCACGGCGCCATACTCTACAGCTTTTGACGCAGCTTCTGTGTTACGCCCTGCTGTCGCGGATATTATGATGACGGGAATAGGATGCTGAGCCATTATTTTTCTCAAAAAAGTGAGGCCATCCATTTTAGGCATATCAATATCAAGCGTAATTACATCCGGCACTTGCTGAGTCATTTTGCTTGCTGCAATATAAGGATCGGCTGCGGTTGCAATAATCTCAATCTCATTATCAGAGCCGAGGGCTTTACTCAAAACCTGCCTGAAATGCGCTGAATCATCCACAATAAGAACCTTTATTTTTTCCGTCATATTGATTTACACCTTTTTTTTATCTGCCGATACCAGTCGTTCGGCTGCGTCATGACCAATATTTTTAACCATAACTTCGCCACTATCCGAATAGAAAATAACTTTACGGCCTGTTGGCCCTCCCACACTATGGCTTACTATTACAATGTTTTCTTTGTCGAGTAGCTCGAAAGCCAAATCTATATTTCGTTTACCAATATGAAAAACTCCGTTTGATACCACGGTTTCGCTTCCGCCGAAAACTTTAGCAATCAGATTGCTTCTATGGCATCCAAAATCAAACATCCTTTTGAGCAATTCGGCAATCGCTATATCGCCATATTTATAAGATGGTGTGCCTGCACCATTCCATTTTGGAAGCATATAATGATTTATACCACCGATTTTAAGCACCGGATCCCAAAGGGTTAAAGCAACACAGGAACCCAAAATTGTATTTACAATATGAGGTTTTTTACTCGCGAAAAGCGTTCCCGGATATAGGTAGTATCTGTCCATTTTTTCGCTATATTTTTCTGAAGGTGGTTGGTTGAATTTGAGTCAAAGGAAGGTTCATGTTGGCTATCGATTCCGAATGGCCCAAAAATAATATCCCGCCCGGTTCAAGCTTTTTGCATAGTTTATAAATTACTTTTTCCTGTGTTGCACGATCAAAATAAATAAGCACATTACGGCAAAAAATAACATTGAAAGTCATGATGGTGCTGAAGTCTCCGTCAATAAAATTCAAGCGATCAAACGTGACTTTACTACGCAACTCGGGTACAATGCGAACGGTTTTTTGAGTCGCGTTTTTACTCTTTAGTAAATATTTTCGCTTCATTGATAGTGGCACTGGTGCAACTTTTTCTTCTGCATACACAGCTGTGGCTGCGGCTTGCAACACCCTTCCGGATATATCTGTTCCGAAAATATTGTAATTGAAACCCGTATTCCTTTCGGCAAAATCATTTAATACCATTGCAAGTGTATAAGGCTCTTCGCCGCTTGAACAGCCTGCGCTCCAAACGTTAAAAACATTTTCTTTACCTGCCGAGGGTAAAATATGATTAGCTAAATATTCGAAATGAGCTGCTTCTCTAAAGAAATCCGTTTTATTAGTTGTCACCACATCAATCATGTGAAACAGTTCGCTTTTAATACCTTCGGCACTAAAGAGAAACCGGGAATAATCTTTAAAGGTCGACAACCCCAAAACGCGAAGTCTTTTATGGAGCCGCCCTTCAAGCATCGTTTTCTTAGTGATCGGCAACTTGATCCCACAATTCGAGTAGATAAACCCACTAAGTTTAGTGAATTCGGGAATCGACATACGTGAATCAGGGTAGATATTCATTTGTAGAACGTTAGCCTTTAAAATTTCTCATAATCTTCATCAAGCGCATCCATATTTAAATTAATGCCGTTAGACTTTGATTTAATAAGCGGTTTTGTTTTTTTAGCGATGTTTCTATATTTCGTATTTGATGATTGAGTTGGCGCTACCTTATATTGTACCGCGTTCTCAGACCTGAAAAAAGAAATGATTTCTTTTAAACTATCTGCCTGTGAGGATAATTCCTCAGCACTTGCTGCCATCTCCTCGGAAGTTGCCGCATTTTGCTGTGTTACCTGATTAAGCTGTTGTAACGCATTATTGATCTGACCGGAACCTAAATTTTGCTCGGAGCTTGAAGCGCTAATCTCTTCGACCAACTTTGCAGTTTGCTGAATGTTAGGCACAATTGAATCCAGCAGTTTTCCGGATTTCTCAGCAATAACCACACTTGATTTGGAAAGCTCAATTATTTCTGTGGCAGCGATTTGTGATTTCTCAGCCAGCTTACGTACTTCGGCAGCAACCACGGCGAAGCCCCGCCCCTGGTCTCCGGCCCTGGCCGCCTCTACTGCTGCATTAAGAGCCAGAATATTAGTCTGACGGGCAATATCACTGATAATATTAATTTTATCGTTAATCGATTTCATCGAGCTAACCGCCTCATTTACAGCTACACTACTTTCAGAAGCATCAGCGGAAGCTTTAATTGCAATTTTTTCTGTTTGAAGCGCATTGTCGGTATTCTGTTGAACATTGGCAACCATCTCTTCCATTGAGGATGAAACTTCTTCAGTTGCCGCAGCCTGCTCTGTTGCACCCTCAGACATTTGTTGCGATGATGATCTTAATTCCTGACTAGCGGCCACAATGTTATCTGAGGCAGAATTCACATAAGAAATTACATCTTTGAACTTGTGGATCATACTTTTCAAATCAGCCAGTAAAAGTCCGATTTCGTCTTTACTGGTCGATTCGATATTTACTGTAAGGTCGCCCTCTGATAGTTTATAAACCACTGATGAAGCCTCCGCGAGCGCCTTTCTAATACTTCTGATTATGGCTATTGAGATAACCAGTGAAAGAATAATTCCAACTATTATCATCAAATAATAGTTTGTTTTTGCTTCCGAGTAAATGGTTTGTCCCTTCAAATATTCTCGATCTGCCACCAAAAGCTGGATATCAATTAACTCGGATATTTTTTCTGTGATTGGATCTATAACCGGGTAAAGTTGCTGGATAGTATAGTTGGTTAAGCCCTCTTTATCTTCGCGTTCTATAACAGACTTTAGAATTTCGATAGACTCGTTTGAATTGCGCATCAATTCTTCTGCCTCGCCAGCTAGCTTCTTCTCTTCAGGAGTTAAATAAGTAGAGCTGTATTTTTTCCAATTAACTTTGATAGCTTCTTCTGCCCTATTGATATTTCTTTTACCGGCTTTGAAGTCGATATTGCCGTTTCTGATTTTGTGTGCGGCATCAACGATATTTACGGCATACATATCCGAAATAACTTTTAGCTGTTTTAATGGTACAACCCTGTCGTTATAGACGGTTTCAAGTGAGCTATTTACTGTACTCAAATTATTTAGACCGTAAAGGCCTATAATAATCAGCGTAACGGAGGTGAGAATTACCATTCCGAAAAGCTTTGTTGAAATTTTAATGTTATTCATAATTCTTTAGTTTAACCTTTCTAGTATTTTTTGTAATGATCATCCAATTCATCTTTGGAGCTCATATTCAGCTTTATTCCATTAGCTCCAACACTAATTCCTGATGTTGAACTTCTTTTTGAGAAAGAAGCTGGCTTAAATATTACTTTCTTAGCTTTTGCAATTGGTACTTTAGGCAATTGAACTTGAATATTTGGCTCGTATTTACCATCTGTACTTAATACATCGTTAAGGTGTTCAGCCTGACTAGATAGTTCTTCCGATCCGGATGCCATCTCTTCAGAAATAGTGGCATTTTGCTGTATCACCTGGTTTAATTGCTGTAAAGCAGCATTCACCTCACTCGCTCCCGTATTTTGCTCACTACTCGAAACACTTATCTCCTGTACCAGCCTGGATGTTTTTTGAATTTCGGGAACGATCAATTCAAGCAATCGTCCGGATTTTTCGGCAATTGCAACACCTGATTTTGAAAGGATATTAATTTCATTTGCAGCAGTTTGCGAGCGTTCGGCGAGTTTTCTAACTTCTGAAGCGACTACCGCGAAACCTCTGCCCGAATCTCCGGCACGAGCCGCCTCAACCGCTGCATTTAAAGCGAGCAGATTGGTTTGTCGGGCAATATCACCAATGATTGAAATCCGCTCGGCTATTTCTTTCATTGAGTGAACCGTCTGATTTACCGATTTGCTGCCTTCCATAATGTCATCCACTATTTTAAGAGCGATCTTTTCGGTCTGCAAGGCATTATCAGTATTTTGTTGTATGCTGGAAACGATTTGCTCCATAGAAGAAGAAACTTCTTCGGCCGAAGCAGCTTGTTCGGTGGCACCTTCCGCCATTTGCTGAGCTGAATCGTTCATTTGAGTACTCGCTGAAGTGATATTTTCGGAGGCCTCTTTTACATAATCTATTAGATGACTAAGTCTTTTTACTAATGATCTGATATTCTTTATGATGAAAAAAGATAAGATCAAACCTATTAATACACTTACAGAAACAAGGTAATAAGATTGGGTAATCGACTTGTTATAAATCTGATTGGATATTTCATATTCACTTTGTGCCACCCTAAGTTGCAAGTCAATTAGTTTACCAATAGCTGTTGTTACCGGATCTATTTTAGGATACAATTCTGTCAGTACATAGTTATCAAGGGCTTTTGAGTTTTTCGTTTGAATGATGAATTCTAAAGTCTCAAGAGATTCGTTAGAAGATTGCATGAGTTGTTCTGCCTGTGCAGCAAGCTCTTTTTCATCAGCAGTAAGGTAGCTTAATTGATAAGCTTTCCAGTTCACCTCGATTGAATTTTTAGCTTTTCGGATACTTTGTCTGCCTGCTTCCCAGCTATTGTTGCCGTTCCTGATTTTATGGGTGGCATCTACAATATTAACAGCATACATATCTGATACAGTTTTTAACTGCTGCAAGGGTATAACCCGATCTTTATATACTGTCCTTACAGAAGCATTTACCTCTTTTAAATTACGATCTGCATTTATGCTGATTATCCCAATTATCAAGAATAGAAAACCTACAAGTAAGAATAATTTGACGGAAACCTTAGAATTGTGAATCATAATAAATTTTAATTAGTATCAGCTATAGCGTATAACTCATCTGTAGAAAATACTCTATCTATATTTAATATCATGATAAACTGGTCTTCTACCTTCCCAATCCCAGTGATAAAATCTTCCCTGTAAAGGGAGCCCATACTTGGAGATATTTGTATATTTCCTGCCGGAATATCGATCACTTTTTGAACCGAATCAACAATAGCTCCTGCTAGCAAAGCATCTTTACCATTATCAATACTCAGCACAATTATGCAGGTATCAATTGTAAACTCCGCCTCGGGCATTGCGAATTTATTGCGGGTATCAACCACAGGTAAAATATTACCTCGCAGGTTAATTACACCTTTCATAAAGTCGGGCGATTTAGGAACTTTGGTAATGGGTTTCATCTCTAGAATCTCCAGTACTTTACTCACATTAATTGCGAAAAGCTCCTCCCCAAGTTTAAAGGTGAGGTATGAATCTGTTTGATTTACTAACATATTGCAACTTTCTTCTTTTGTAAATATTTTTCTACAACCTTATTCGTATCTAACACCAGTGCTATTTCACCATCGCCAAGAATGGTAGCACCAGAAATATTATCCATTTGCTGGAAGTATCGTCCGAGAGGTTTTAAAACGGCCTGGAACTTACCTACTATACTGTCAATAATTAAGGCGACACGTTTTTCTTCATAATAAACCATCACTATTTCCTGCGATCCTGAGAAGTTTTCAATGCCATCAAATTCTTCGCTAAGGCAGATAAACGGTATTTGCTCATCGTCAAGAATTATCAGGTTATTAATGCGGTTTAATTGTTTTACAGCAGGCGCTTCAAAACAACGATCTATTGAAGACAGCGGAATAACAAACGACACGTTGTTAATCCTTACCAGCAATCCATCGATAATTGAAATTGTAATGGGCAATTTAATGGTGATCGTTGTACCGATTCCGACTTGGGAACTGATCTTAATTTGCCCTCGAATGTCCTCAATTTTCCGTTTTACAACATCCATCCCCACTCCACGACCGGATATTTCACTTATCTGTTCCGCTGTGGAAAATCCCGGCAGGAAAATAAGGTTAAAGATTTCCTTTTCAGTTAGCACTTCATCTTTACCGATTATGCCTTTTTGGATAGCCTTAGATCTGATGCGTTCGGCATCAATACCTTTTCCATCGTCTTTAATCTCTATATAAACATTAGTACCGGCACAAAAAGCTTTTAATAGGATAGTACCTTTTCTTTTTTTACCACATTGCTCTCTTTCATCCGGATCTTCGATACCATGATCGATGCTGTTACGAAGTAAATGCATCAATGGATCGGCGAGACCTTCCATGATGTTTTTATCAAGTTCGGTTTCAGTGCCTTCGGTAATGAATTCTATTTCTTTGTTAAGGCCATTAGCCAGATCACGCACCAAGCGATTAAATGGCGTAATCATATTTTTAATGGGAATCAAACACATGCTAAATGCTGTGTCTCTTAACCTTGAGGAGATTTTTTCTAAATTTTCTGATACTGCCAAAAACTCAGGCTGAATGCTGGTTTCGGCAAACATTCCAAGTTTGGCCTGTAAAGTCATCAATTCACTTACGAGGCTCATTAGGGTATCCAAGCGATCTGATGGAACCCTGATGCTTGAGATAACACTCTTCTTTTCAGACAGTTCCACGCCCTGTGATTCAAATGAAGGCAAGGTTATTTGTTCGGTGTCAATAGCGGTTTGCTCTGGAGATTTAGCTTTTTCTAATGTAACACCTTCGGAAATTTCCAATTCGCATCGGCCTTCAACAAATAAAAAAACATCTTTAATCGTCTGTAAACTTGCGTTGGTTTCCAAGTAAATGTCCCAGCTGGTATAACAATGTGTAGGTTCAATCTCTTCGATGCAGGGGATAGCGGAATAATTAAGAACTATCTCGCATTTGCCTAAAGTTTTTACTTCTTCTATCAGATATAAAGGATTAGTTCCGTTATAAAAGATCTCCTTTGCGGGAGAAAAGCTGATATGATAATTTTTAAGATCCGTTTCCTGTGAAACAGTTGATTCGATACTAATTGACTCGTGTTTTACTTTATTGAGCGAAGCCTCAATTTCATTTACTATTTTAACAACTCTGGCCGTAAGAATTTGGTGAGTTTTATTGTGAACGGAATCCAAAACGCTGTCGTTTTCAACCAGATACGATAAATGGTCTAACGATTCAAGGGTAACATCCAGAATTTCTTTGTTGATTGCTTTTTGTCCGCTACGGATATATTCGTAGATGGATTCAAGATGATGCGTAAATTCAGCGATTACCCGGTAACCAAACATTGCGCTATTCCCTTTTAAGGTATGCATCGCGCGAAAAACCTGTTGGACTAAAGCCGAATGATCCTTATTAGTTTCCATCAATAAGAGGCATTTCTCCATCTCACTTATTACCTCAAGGGCCTCTTCGCCAAAGCTTTCTTTATACTGGTCCATCAGGCTATGAGTTTATTAATCGTTGGCATGAGTTGCTCACTGATAGAATTTTTGTCGAAAAGTATAGTGGCTTTAGATTTTTCTATGATGGCTTTTACATCGGTTGGTAACGAGTGGAAGAGTATTACAGGCATAAACCGGTAATTTTTAATCTGGCGCACTTCATTAATCAGGGTGATACCATCCTTCTCCGGCATATGTAAATCTGTGATCATCAGGTCTATATTTTTACCGTCGAAATGCTTTAATGCCTCTTTGCCGTCTTCACTTATCAGGATGTTATATCCACTGCTTTTGAGCGTAAACTTCAAAATCTTTCTGACCATATCAGAATCATCAACTACTAAAACAGTCTTGCTCATCACAGAATTGAAAAACGCTGATTGAAAAATGTATGATAACCAGAGTGCTTTAGTATCCTGTCTATGTATTCGCTTTCTTCAAAATGGCAGTTTAACTCCTTGTGATTTCCTTGGGCACTATTGTATAATGCGACTAATAGCTGTAATGCCGAAACATCCAGTCTATTAATATTTTTTAACGCTATATCGATTGATTGATAGCTGTGTAAAAAATTTAATAAAGCGTCTCTAAGTTCTTCAGATTCGGTAATAACCAGATCTCCTTCAATGAGCACTCTAATAGTATTGTTCCCAATAGGTGTAGTTGTAATAGAAATGTTTTGCATGAGAGGCGTATTATTTCTTATTTCATACTGCTACGCATTGAAATTAAAAAGGTTATGGGTAAATATTGATGATGTAAAGTCTGTGAGAAAGTTTGTTTGCCTCTATAAATAAACCATATCGCTATCTTAGCACCATATACTTTTTGACGAATAAATAATTAATGCGAGATATAACCTGCAAGCAAATTACACTCAGAACTGCGAGAGCCATAGCAGTTCTATTCTGTTCTGAAGAAACAATAAACCTGATAAAGAATAACCAGCTCCCAAAAGGAAATTTATTTGATGTAGCCCGTGCTGCCGGTTTTATCGGTGCCAAACTCACGCCCCAACTCCTTCCACATTGCCACCCTGTTACTATTGATGGCATGGATATGAGTTTTGCATTTATTAATCGGGAGAAGCATGCGAATGATCTTGATGAAAGTATCCTCGTAAGAAGCGGGATAGTGATTCTAGGGAATGCAAAATCTATTGGCCGTACAGGTATAGAAATGGAAATGCTTACAGCGGTTTCGGTTGCTGCTCTTGAGATCTATGACATGCTGAAGCCGGTTGACACCAAACTGGAAATAGGGAACGTGAAGCTTTTAGAGAAAAGAGGAGGTAAAAGCGATCGCAAAAAGTTCTTCTCATCTTCACCGAGTTGCGCTGTATTGGTTTGCTCAGATTCTACAGCCGAAGGAAGGCGAGAAGATAATAGTGGAAGGCTTATTTGCCAGATGCTGGAAAACGTAAATGCTACGGTAGTTCATTACAGCATTGTTCCTGATGAAAAGAGCCAAATTCAGGAGCAGATTAAAAAATGGGTTTCTGAAGACATTCATTTTATCTTCACCACGGGTGGCACAGGCTTAGGGCCTCGTGACAATACGGTTACGGCAGTAAAAGAAATTTTACAGCGCGATGCGGAAGGAATTATGGAGGCCATTCGCACTTACGGTCAGATGCGGACACCGCTGGCTATGATGAGTCGTGGTGTGGCGGGTTCTATTGGGCAAACGTTAGTTGTTACCCTTCCGGGAAGTAGCGATGGAGCCAGAGAATCGATGGAAGCTATTTTACCGGCGATTTTTCATGCGAGGAAGATGATGAAGGGTGGTGGGCATTGAGTAAGGAGACGAAAGTCCGGAAAGACCGGAAGCCCAAGTTGCTAGCTCATACCTATTAACTAAAAAAAATCTATCGTGATAAGTTATATAGAAGCACAAAATCTAAGTCTCTCTCAAGCCAAATCATTTGGGACCGAAATACTATCCCTCGACGAAGCTGATGGACGTGTTTTAGCCGAAGATGTATTTGCTGACCGCGATTATCCACCATTCAACAGGTCGGCGATGGACGGCTATGCCATTAGATTTTCAGATTGGGAAAATGGGATCCAAGAATTTAAAGTTCAAGAAGTTATTTATGCCGGGAAAATCCCTGAAAAGGAGCTTGAATCAGGTTCTGCTTTTAAAATAATGACTGGTTCGGCTGTACCTTTTCCGGCAGATACCGTTATCAGACGAGAAGACAGCAATGAAGAAAATCAAAAGGTTTCTTTCACTATAGATACACTGAAAATATTCCAAAATATCGCCCGAAAGGGTGAAGATTTAAAAAAAGGACAGCTAACTATCACCGCAGCCACGCTCTGCACACCTTCTGTAATCAGCACACTAGCAACACTTGGTAAATCAAGTATACGGGTTGAGTGTTTGCCCAGACTTGCGTTATTTACAACCGGAAACGAAGTAAAGCACTTGCACGAAGAGGTTTTGGAGTTTGAGATACGCAATAGCAATTCTTATCTTATAAAATCTTTGCTTAAACAATGGGCGATTTTTCCGTCTGCTTACAAACATTTAAAAGACGATAAAGAAGAACTCGAAATTGAAATTTCTAAAGCTTTAAAGTATGATATTATCATTTTAAGCGGAGGCATTTCAGCCGGTGATGCAGATTACGTTCCCGGAGTTTTAAAAGATTTGGGTGTAGAAAAACTATTTCATAAAGTGGCTATAAAGCCAGGGAAACCAATATGGTGTGGCAACCTGCCTGGTGGGCCAATGGTTTTTGCACTGCCTGGAAATCCTTTTTCGTCTTTAGTTACCTTTAAACTATTTATTGAGCCTTTTCTTCAAAAGTCATTCGGTCTTACTCCATCATCGCCAACTAAAAGTTTTTTTAAAGGTGAAAAGGGGCAGAAAACTACTTTTGATGAATTTTTTCCAGCCAGAATTATGAATGCAGGGACTCAGGTTGAAGCGACCGCTCTTAATGGTTCAGGAGATATCCGATTAGGAATTGATGCCGATGTTCTTGCGATTCATCCTAAAGATGCTGATCGCTTATCCGACGGACAAGTGATTGATTATTATCCCTTATAAATAATTTGTTATAACACCACCGTCAACTGGAGTAGTAACCTGCTGATGGGTTAGACTATCCAACCTCACATCATCAATAATCATAATACTTTTACCCGATAATTTGATCATCTTGTCTTGCACAAGATCATTGATAATTCTAAACACTGTTTCATATGTAGCACCTGCATAAGATGCCAGATCCTGGCGGGTAAGTTCAATATCAATATATCCTTGCGAAGTTAAACCAAACTTCTCGCGTAAAGAAATTAAAGCCTGCGCTACTCTGCCCTTCACCGGCATGTGCGCCAGGTTTCTCATTTTGCGTTCCGATTCTTGAAGCTCATCCGCAAAAAACAACATCAGCGTATATGCAAACTCGTTATTTACCTTTAAAGTTGCGTTGAAAAACTCAATATCGATAAAGCAAACAACGCAAGGCTCTAAGGCTGTGGCTGATACAGGATATACTAAATTGCTGCCCAAACCGCGGTGACCGAAAATAGATCCTTTCTTCGCAAAACGAATAATGAGCTCCTTGTCGCTACCCCATTGCTTGTGAACCTTTACTTTTCCTTCATAAACAAAGTAAACGCCCTTTACCGGTTCGCCTTCTCTAAAAATAACCTCCCCTTTTTTTGCCTGGTAATTTATGCGGTGCTCGCCGAGTGCCGGAAGCCATTCCTTAAGACTGGTTCTGCACATAAAACAACTCTTTAAATCACAAGGAACCTTACTTTTTTTCATTCTCCGGCTAAAATTCTGAATATACAATTTTGCGATAGAATGTTGAAATATTCGGCGTTAAGTTTGTAAAAATTTGCTTTATGGATATGCTATTTATCTGTAAAATGGAGTTTGCATTATAGGATACTCGGATAGTTCTTATTTATTTTAAACGAAACTACTTTTTAAACAAATTAATTTCTAAACCTTTTACATCCACTTGCACAGTAAATAAATGTCCGCTTAAAGGATATTTCGCTAAATCACCGTGGCTCAATTCTTTCTTAGCTGTGGTAATAATGAGAGTCTGTAGATCTTTTCCGCCAAACGCACAGCAGGTAACCTGCGGAACGGGTACAACAATTTTGGCTAATAATTCACCAGTATTTGGATTCCATCGGCAAACAGCAAAGCCGTCCCAATGCGCTACCCAAAGCATGCCTTCTTCATCTATGGTCATGCCGTCGGGCAAACCTAAATCATCGGGAACTTCAATTACTGTTTTTTCGAATTCAATATTACCTGCTTCCGAAGCAAATAAGTAAGAGTCAATCCTTTTGGTTGGGCTATCTATAAAGTAAAAGCGATTGTTGGCCGACCAAGCCATCCCATTTGAAATGGTTAGATTGGAAAGCATTTTTTGTGCTTCTGTTCCTTTAATTCGATATAAGGATCCTACGCCATCCTGGGCTTTTACACCCATAGTCCCTAACCACAATCGGCCATTCCCATCACATTTACCATCGTTAGCTCTATTATCCGGAAGATCTTTTTCAAGATCCATCAACCACTCTAAATAACCGGTTTCTAAATCCAGAACAGCTAACCCATCCTGCAAAGCCACAAGTAGATTATTAGGATTTTCTTGTACGGGAACAGCCGTACCTATACGCTGTGGCATAACCCAAAAATTAACCTGCTTGCCGGACGTGTCTATTTCACTTAGCCTCCTTTCTTCAATATCAATCCAAAAGAATGTTTTTCTATGCGGATGCCAGAAACAGCCTTCGCCCAGTATACTTGATGACGCGTAAAATAATTCGGATGTTAAAATTTGATAAT
>DASWMZ010000060.1:0-9218 GCA_036399495.1 Pedobacter sp. | reverse complement strand
AAAAAACATTTATAAAGGCATTGAGCAGGAAGACTCAATGGTAAAGTTGTTTAATCACTGCATTTATGATTTGGCGTCGAAAGCACCGTCAATTGACACTCCCCTGCACGGCTTTTTGCCATTCAATCATATCGACCATTTGCACCCTGATGCAGCCATTGCAATTGCGGCTTCAAAAAATGGTGAACAAATAACACAAGAGTTGTTTGGAGGTACCATCGGCTGGGTAGGATGGCAAAAGCCCGGCTTTGATTTAGGCTTGCAACTTCGCGAATGCCTGGATAATAATCCGGGAATCCGTGGAATTATGCTGGGCTCCCATGGCTTGTTTACCTGGGGAAATACTGCCTATGAAAGTTACGTCAACACACTTGAAGTAATCGAAAAGTGTGCTGAATATCTGGAAGCGAATTATGGGAAGAACAAACCTGTGTTTGGTGGTCAAAAAATTCAAAGCCTCGACCAGGAAAACAGGAAAAAACAGGCAGCTGCTATTGCACCGGTTTTAAGAGGATTCTGTTCGAGTGAAAGACATATGGTTGGTCATTTTACCGACGACCCTCGTGTGCTTGAGTTCATCAATTCAAACGACCTGAGCAGATTGGCACCATTAGGAACCAGTTGCCCCGACCATTTTCTGCGCACCAAAATTAGCCCGCTGGTGTTAAACCTCGAAGCCAATGAAGACCTTTCCGATTACAAAACACTGAAAGAAAAAATCGCCCCATTGTTCGATGATTATCGTAAAATGTATGGCGAATATTATGATACCTGCAAGCACCCGAACAGTCCGGCTATTAGAGATTCAAATCCCGTTATTATCCTGTATCCCGGAGTTGGGATGTTCTCGTTTGCAAAAGATAAGCAGACGGCGCGTGTTGCCTCTGAATTTTATCTCAACGCCATCAACGTAATGAAAGGCGCGGAAGCAATTTCAGAATACACTTCCTTACCTCGTCAGGAGGCTTTTAATATCGAATACTGGCTACTCGAAGAAGCTAAGCTCCAACGAATGCCTAAGCCAAAATCACTTTCTGGCAGAATTGCCCTGGTAACCGGAAGTGCCGGAGGAATAGGGAAAGCGATTGCAAAGAAATTTACCGATGAAGGTGCCGTGGTGGTTCTGAATGATAATGATGCAGCCCGGTTAGAAACAGCTGCGCAAGATTTCAAACAGCAATATAGCAAAGATGCCTACACCGCCGTTGTTTTGGATGTTACCGATAATGAATCTATAAAAAATGCTTTTGACGCTGCTTGTTTAGCCTTTGGAGGAGTTGATATTATTGTAAACTGTGCAGGCTTATCCATCTCTAAGCCTTTGGAAGAGCACACAGACCAAGACTGGGATTTGTTATATGATGTGTTGGTGAAAGGGCAGTTTAAAATTACTAAAACAGGAATAGGTATTATGCGTAAACAAGGTTTGGGGGGTGATGTCATCAACATCGTAAGCAAAAATTCTTTAGTTTCAGGACCTAATAATGCCGGTTACGGTTCAGCAAAAGCAGCTCAATTACACCTTAGTCGGTTAAACGCGGCCGAACTTGGAACTGATAAGATACGGGTAAACGTGGTTAATCCAGATGCTGTAATCTCCGACAGTAAAATATGGCAAAGCGGATGGGCAGAAGGCAGGGCCAAAGCTTACGGGGTTACCGTTGAAGAGTTACCGGCTTATTATGCCAAGAGAACTTTATTAAATGAAATTATCCTTCCTGAGGATATCGCAAACGCATGTTTTGCCCTTACGGGAGATTTACTAAGAAAATCCACAGGAAACGTTATTAATGTTGACGGTGGTGTGGCCATGGCTTTTGTGAGATAATTCAATATACAGACAATGAATATCGAAAAATATAAAATTGAGGAGCACAACAGTCGCTTTGCGGATAAATTCCAAAAGAAGTTCGACAACCTTGCTTCCGACATACAGAATATTGAAGAAGTAATTAATAAACTCATTGATTTCCAGATAGCCATTCCAAGCTGGGCACTCGGAACCGGAGGCACGCGTTTCGGACGATTCTCTGGCGGCGGTGAGCCTAGAAGTCTGGAAGAAAAATTAGAAGACCTAGGATTACTTCATGCCATAAACGGGTCTTGCGGGGCTATCTCTTTACACATACCCTGGGATATTCCAGAGAACCATGCTGCCACTAAAGCATTAGCTGCACAATATGGCCTTAAATTCGATGCGGTAAATTCAAATACTTTTCAGGACCAGCCAGGACAGCCGTTAAGCTATAAATTCGGCTCCATGCAGCATGTAGACAGGGCGGTACGGCAACAGGCAATAGACCATAACATTGAAGTGATTCGTCAGGGTGTGGCACTTGGGTCCGAATCGTTAACCGTTTGGCTTTCTGACGGCTCTTGCTTCCCCGGTCAATTGAATTTTAGAAGAGCATTTGAAAATACACTCGAATGCCTGCAGGAAGTGTATGCAGCACTCCCAGATAATTGGAAATTGTTCTTAGAATACAAAGCCTTTGAACCTAATTTTTACTCCACTACAGTGGGAGACTGGGGGCAATCCTATATGTATGTAAACAAGCTTGGACCTAGAGCGCAAACGCTGGTAGACTTAGGCCATCATCTGCCCAACGCAAATATTGAGCAGATTGTGTCTCTGCTACTGATGGAGGGTAAATTAGGAGGCTTCCATTTCAACGACTCAAAATACGGGGATGATGATTTAACTGCAGGCAGCATAAAGCCCTATCAGTTGTTTCTCATTTTCAATGAACTGGTTGAGGGTATGGATGCCCGTGGCATGAACCATGCAACCGGTTTGGGCTGGATGATTGATGCTTCCCATAACGTTAAAGACCCTCTTGAAGACTTATTGCAATCTGTCGAAGCAATCACAATTGCCTACACTCAGGCTTTGATTGTAGACCGCAAAGCGCTTGAAGTTGCACAGCAAGAGAATGATGTAGCACGTTGCCAGGAAATATTGCAGGAAGCTTTCCGCACTGATGTTCGACCCTTGGTGGCTCAATCACGTATGCGCTCAGGTGCTGCATTTCAACCTCTTGAGTTGTTCCGTGAACTGAGAGTTCGGGAAACACTTATCAAGGAAAGAGGTAGCAAGACAGTTGCAACCGGACTGTAAGAGATTAAAGGTTGTGTAGAAAAAAACTATGAACATAACCAAATATGAAAACTAGCATGCTCTCATATCTCAAATCTCCCCTCTCAAATCTTCTCACATGAGAATGCCTGTTATTGCCGTTTTTGATGTTGGTAAGACCAATAAGAAACTGTTTCTTTTCGACGAGCACTATAAAATAGTTTACGAAAAAGCAGCCCGTTTTATCGAAACGAAGGACGAAGACGGTGATTCCTGTGAAAATCTTGAGAGCTTAAAAGTATCAGTTTTTGATTCCCTTAATGAAGTCTATAAACACACAGAATTCGAAATTAAAGCCATCAACTTTTCTACTTATGGGGCCAGTTTTGTGTACATAGATGAAGAAGGCAACCCGCTTACTCCGCTGTATAACTACTTGAAATCTTATCCTGAGAACCTGAAAAATAGGTTTTATGAAACTTATGGCGGAGAAGACGAACTATCGAAGTTAACTTGCTCTCCGGTTTTAGGCAGCCTCAATTCCGGAATGCAGGTTTACCGCCTGAAGCATGAGCAGCCGGAAATTTTTGAAAAAGTAAAATATGCACTTCATCTGCCACAATACTTAAGCTATCTACTCACTGGCGCAGCTTATTCGGATATAACAAGTATTGGCTGTCACACTAATTTGTGGAACTTTGGAAAAAATGAGTACCATGAGTGGGTTGTAAAAGAAGGAATTGCCGATAAATTTGCTCCGCTTAAGCCTTCTGATTCTGTATTACTGGCTACATTCGGGGGAGAGTGTAAAGTTGGCATTGGCCTGCACGATAGTTCAGCTGCACTAATACCTTATTTGGTAAGCTTTAAGGAACCGTTTGTGCTGATATCTACAGGAACCTGGTGTATAACCCTCAATCCCTTTAATTTGTCGCCTCTAACCAGAGAAGAATTACAAGCCGATTGCCTCGCCTATATGCAATACAACGGGAATCCGGTTAAAGCATCCAGACTATTTTCCGGCTTTGAGCACGAACAGCAAGTAAAACGAATTGCTGAGTATTTTAATGAAAGTACTGCAAAATATCAGAGTATTGACTTTGATCAGCGCATCATAACTAAACTTAACCCAGGTTTTTCCAACTCAGCAATTAATGAAGTATTATTGTCAGATTCAGACTTTGGGAAAAGAAATCTCAAGGATTTTGAAAGTGATATCGAAGCCTATCATCAGTTGATGTTTGATCTGATAAGAAAGCAATATAAATCGACACAACTGGTTTTAACCGGAACAGCTGTCAAGAGAATATTTGTCGATGGAGGCTTCAGTAAAAACGCCATTTTTATGAATCTTTTAGCAATCTTCTTCCCTCATATTGAAGTTTTCGCCGCCTCGGTTGCTCAGGCCACAGCAGTTGGTACGGCACTTGCCATCCATAAAGAGTGGAATACAAAACCATTACCAACCGACATTATTGAGCTTAGACATTATTCAGCAGCAAATACTCACTAGTTAACTAACTGGTTTTGTTTACAAATATTTAATTACAAGATACCATAGGACACCTACAGCCAAAACTCTTCTTATTTTAGAAGAAACTAACTAGCGGATGCTTAAAGCAACGTGAGTTCGATATAAAAAGTAAAGATTTTCACAGAAGAAAGTGGATAATTTAGTATATTTAAGTGCTTGATATTTAAATATTTAACTAAAAAATCCACTATGCTTTCAGTAGATAAAATTACCGAAATTTTTGTTTCCGTAGATGACTTTTGCAAACATTTTGACCCATTTCTTAACAAAAAGCTTATCGGAAAACCCAAATTAAGGAACAAGCCATCCCAACTAGCGATGTCAGAAGTGATGACCATTCAGATAGCCTTTCACCATTCAGGCTTTCGCACCTTTAAGGATTTTTATCTGGGTTATGTATGCAAGCATCTTAAAAACCTCTTCCCCAACACGGTCAGTATCGGCAAGCTTTGGGGCAAGCTATTTGGAGATAAGGGCTACATCTCTAAAGAACTCTTTACTGACCTTTTTGGAAAGGGCTGAAAAGAAACATGAAATCAACTTCCCTCACTCCAATTATGGATGCCATTATGCTCCGCAAAAGAGCAATAGCTGAAACGATTATCGACCAGCTTAAAAATATCTGCCAGGTGGAACATTCCAGGCACAGAAGCCCTAAAAATTCCTTTAATAATCTCTTTGCTGCTTTGATTGCCTACAACTTTAATGACAAAAAACCTTCTCTCAAAATGCAGTTCGTCGACACTAAACAGTTATTCTTGCAATTGTAGTTATATCGAACTCACGTTAAATTAGTGAGAAAAATTAAAATCTATCGTCAAACTTAGCTATCGCCTTCTATACATTCAAAAATTGGTCAATATCGAATGGTTTTGTTGCGCATGTTTCAGAAACTATTTCACTTGCAAAACGAAGTTCAGTTGAAAGCAAAACGACCTTGACATCATGCTTTTTAATAATTTTTTTACAAAGAGTTCGATAATCAACTTGGTGATTTGCATCCATTATTACAAGATCAGGAGCAAAGTTCTCGATTTCGGACAAAAGGTCATTGCCAAAATCTGAGGTAAAAACATTATACCCTTCCTCAGTTAGAAGGTAGTCTATAAAATTCACTATTTCAGGATCATCTTCTATTACTAAAATCCGTTGAGGCATTCAAAGTTAACAAGCCATTTCTGGGATAGATTTTTCCAATATAAAATCCCGTATTTACTCACTAATTATTTCGGTTTGTACTGAGGAATCAAGCATTAGTGTATTGTTTCAAAACTTGACTGGATAGAATCGTTTGTTGCCCGTACAGACAAATCTATCAGTGCTTTGATCAATATTATGATCATTGCCAATTAATACCGCCTCCTTGAACCCTACAATTCTAATTTGTATCAGTTCATGCTGGGATAATTTTTCAGAAAGACTTTCTTCTGAAATAACCTGAGCTAATTCGGGCGTTTCCAAGTATTCCAACACCTCAGGAATACTTCTGCAATAGCCGGGGTTAATCAAAACCCTTGGTGATCTTAGATCAATAAATCCAATAATGTATAATTTCATAGTAGTATGACAGGCTGTACGACAGCCAAGAAATCATAGGATTTCAATAGTAAATGAACCGCTAAGCCCCCTTTTGCGGATGATTAAAAGATTAGCGTGGGACATTCACCTAGTTCGCTACGAGGTACTGGTATACCCACAACCCAAACAAAGGCAAAGCCCACGCTATGGCGTGAGCGTTCTGCACTTCGTTCCTGGATTGTTTTGAAAGTTACCAGTTTTCGTAACAAGAACTTAGCTAAACGCTAATACAATATTTTTAGTGAATGCCCTGCATTCAATATAAAAGTACAAATTTAATTTATTTGGGTTATACCGAAGTTAATATTGAAGATTGATGAGGGAACTTAGAGTTTACAAATTTCTTTTGAGATGTTCTCTATAGAGTCTTCGAAAAACTATATTGGTATAGGAAATTACGAGATTCCCTAACTTTTTTTAAATACTTATAAGAGCATTGGTAGCACTTATAAAAAAATTTAAAGCACTTAAAGCGCCCGGCAAAACACTATTTAACTAATAGTAAAATAGTTAATTTAACAATATATTATAAGGGGAATTATCCCCTAAACATTGAATTCCCTCTCCGTGCAAAGCTGGTGCATAAGTCAAATGCCGCTTGAGCACTTTGCCAAGCTAAGCCATTCATATTTATAGATTTAAACTTAATTTCCTCGTCTTTGTAGTTGCGCACATTCTGAAAATAACCAGTTACTGCATTATAAGCGCCAAACAAAGTTCCTTTAGTGGTAAGTTCTTGCTGAGTTGGACTTGAAAGGGCATATTCCATCACATTATCAATTATATTGTTAAAAGTGGTTGAAAACTGCCGTTCCTTGTCGTTCCTAATTATCTGCAAAACTTCCTGACTTGGCTTCATTGCCATTTGAACTAATTTTTTAACAGCGCAATCCATAATTCTAACTCTTGCCCAATGATTAAAAATCTCTTCCAGTTCTGTAGCTAAATGGTTGGTCAAGCCCATTAAGTTATGAGCCTGCTTTAATCGTTCTTGCGCGTTGGTGGTGTGCCGTATCTTAACTGAATTACTGCAATTCTTCATTGCAGCGTTTAAAGTATTGGCGCAAACTATTCTGACGGGTGAGAACGCTGCCGTTATACTTCCCAATCCATCATGTGAAGTAGTGAGGAATATATACTGTTCTATCAGGTCGTTTCTTCCCACACGAATGTAACCGGGAAGCTTTGCGGTAATAAAGATGCGTTCTCCTTTTCCCAATGCACCGGCTGTTTCATAAAGTATTCCATCCTTACCTCCAACAATAGCATCAAAAAAGGAAAAAGCTTCTATATTCTGAATGACATTATAATCTTTTCCAACTACGCCTAAAACTTCGTCTGTGTCGGTTCTTACAGTTGCATAATATTTCGGCACTTCGATTTCAGGGATTATTAAATCTGATTCCCCTTTCGAGTTTTCGCTGTCGTAAGTAAAAAGCGGTCGCTTTTCTACGGTATAGTTCAAACCTGCATTTATGATTGCTTCCGCACTTGTCGGGTAATCTTCAATGATTTGCCCTAAGTTGTGCCAAGCCTTTTCTTTAACACTCATGAAGCTGTGCTTCTGTGTTTGTCTATTATAATTAATGTTATGAGCCATGATTATCTTTTTTGATTTGAGTACTCGGGCTTATTTATAAATGCCCCTGCTGTATGCAGGGGCATTTCAATTTTATGCAGGGATTGTTATTTCTGCTTCAATTTCTGCTAACCTCTTTACGCACATCGAGTTTACATACTGTGCTACTTCAAAAATAATTACAGGGTTTTTAGTGGTAAACTTCCTGCGTGCATCATCTTCAATGGTGAGTACACAACCCTGAAAATGATTCGCGTCTAATTGGTCTGGGTCTGTCTTTTGGTCTACTTCGAAGGCTTCAAGATTTGTAATAGTTTCTAACAGTCTATCACGTTGAGTTTTTCGACGAAACAGTTCTTCAACCAGTTTTAAGGTACTTTCAAGGTTCAGACCTACTTTTTCAAACTTAATTTGGGGTTTGTCCTCCGCTTTTTCAGCCTCTGGTTTTTCGGGTTCCTGTTTGTCTTTGACAGATTCCTTATTAACAGGGTTGTTGTTCGCAAATGCGGGTGTTTGAGGTTTTCTTTGCTCCTGCACTTCTGCATTAATTTGTCCGTTTGTTTTCACTTGTCCGTTTGCTTTTTCTTTTGTTTCCATGATTTTTGTTTTTAGTTGTTATTGATTATTTGATTAATTAATTGCTTGGTTTAAATGATTCCTTCATCAGCGAAAGAGAAATAGCTTTCTGCTGTCAAAATCAGGTGGTCGAATACGGATATATCAAGCAGTTTCCCGCCGTCCGTTAGTTTCTTTGTTAGATTCCGGTCCGCTTGTGATGGGGTTAGTTGACCGCTAGGATGGTTATGTGCTAAGATTATAGAACTTGCACCCGCTTTTAAAGCAGCAACAAAGATTAGTTTCGGGTCTGCTAATGTTCCCCCGATTCCTCCGGAAGAAACCTCTACAATGCCTAAAACCTTACTGCTTCGATTCAAAAGCATGATTTTAAATTGTTCTTGTAGTTCCATTCGGTCTGAATCCCAACTGTTAAAAAACAGTTGATATACTTCCCGTGATGTGGTTACTGTAGGACGCTGTGATGGCTTAACCTTTGGATGATAGTTTAATTGAATTTCTGCTACTAATGCTAGTGGTTGTTCATTTGAATTCATGGCTCTATTATTTTACAAGCCCAGTCGGCTGAAGCCTCCCTGGCTTTTTGTTAAGCCCCTCACCTGAATGCAATCCGCTTAGAAGGCAAGACTTTTCGAAAAAAAATACCTCGGGAGCGCAGCGAGCAGGGAAGATTTTTTTTCAGCAAACCGGAGGCTTGGTCTTGACGATGAGCGGATTGTTCAGAAATTTGCTAACCAAAAAGCCCAGAGAGAATTGCAGGGAGTTATCAGAAGGTCTGATGGGTATTAAGGAAGTTGACTTTTGAGGTGGAGCAACGGGTGAGCGGAGGAACGGAGCTCACTTGTTGAAAATACAGCGAAGCGGCTGAGTGAGGA